>NZ_JBSFVZ010000023.1:58390-142210 GCF_053592575.1 Streptomyces sp. NPDC002640
CCCAACTTTTCCCCTACACCCCGCTCTCCCTATCTCGGACCCGGTACCGGGGGCCGGTGGAACGCGGAAGGTCCGCCCCCGTGCCGGGCGGACCTTCCGCGTTCCACCGGGCCCGGGGAGGTCAGCCCCAGGGCATGTCGCCGTTCTGGCCGTACTGGTTGCCGAGGGGCTTGACGACGCCCCAGGGCATGTCGTCGTCGTGCGCGGCGATGACCGAGTGGGCGGCCGAGCCGGCCCCCGCGCCGGCTCCCGCGATCAGACCGGCCAGTGCGACCAGACCGGCCAACTTCGCCCGCTTCGACGTCCGAGTGCTGCGCATTGCGATTCCCCCTCATCGGTGGACCGTCATTGCCGCTTGCTGCGGTGCGAAGGACAGTAAGGACGCCCCCTTTCACTCCCCTGTTGTCGCGATTTCGCGCGCCGGGGCCCCGTGAAATCGACACGATAACGGGACGACAACGATCGCCACTAGCGTCGCCCGGAGATTCTTCGCACGCATCACGAACGGGGGGCGCCATGGAATTTCGAGTGCTCGGGCCGGTCGAGGCACGGGAGCACGGACGCAGGGTGCCGCTCTCCGGCACCAAGCTGCACACCGTGCTCGCCGCGCTCCTGCTGGCACGCGGGGAGGTCGTGCCGGACGACCGGCTCAGCCGGCTGCTGTGGGGCTGGGCCCCGCCCGCGACGGTCAGCGCCCAGCTCTACACCTACGTCTCCCGGCTGCGGAAGATTCTCGGCGCCGACGTCCTCATCGACCGCAGGCCCCCCGGATATGCCATGGCCATAAGCAATTCCCGTCTGGACCTGATCGAATTCGAGGAATTGGATCACGCGGGCCGGGAAGCACTTCTGGCGCGGGACTACGAAAAGGCGGGCGAACTTCTCCGGGCGGCCCTGGCGTGCTGGAGCGGGCCGCCGCTGCTGAACACCACCGACCATCTCGCCGAGGCCGAATCGCCGCTCCTGACGGAGGCCCGCACAGCGACCCTGGAGCACCGGGTGGCGGCCGACCTGGCACTCGGCCGGCACGAGCAGCTCACCGTCGAACTCACCGGTCTGCTGGTCGCGTTCCCGCTGCGGGAGCGCATCCGCAGTCAGCTGATGACGGCGCTGTGCCGGTGCGGCCGGCAGGCCGACGCCATCCACCTGTACCACCAGGGGCGTGCCGTCCTGGCGGAGGAGCTCGGCGTGGACCCCGGCGAGGAGCTCCGGGCCACCTACCGCGCCCTGCTCGACGGATCGCTGGAGCGCCCGCCCCGGGCGCGGACCGGGGCGGGTCCCGCCGCCCCCGGCGGCAAGACGGCCGGCGACCCGGCCCGGGAGGGCCAGGTGGCCCCGGCGACGCTGCCGCCGGACACCGTGGACTTCACCGGACGGGACCGGGAGCTGGCCGTGCTGTTCCGGGCGCTCGCCCCGGACCCCGGCGCCGGCCGCCCGCGCCGGGTGCTGGTGACCGGCATGGCGGGTGTCGGGAAGACCGCGCTGGCCGTCCACGCGGCGCACCACCGCAAGGGCGACTTCCCGGACGGGCAGGTGTACGCCGACCTGCGCGCGCCGGACGGCACCGCGCGGCCGTGCGGAGAGGTACTGCGGCACCTGCTCAGGGCGCTGGGCGCCACCGTGGAGGCGGACACCGACCCGGACGAACTGGTCCGCCGCTACCGGGAGCGCACCGGGGGCAGGCGGCTGCTGATCCTCCTCGACAACGCGGCGGGCGCGGCCCAGCTCGGACCGCTGCTGCCCAACACCCCCGAGCCGGCGGTGCTCGTCACCGGACGCACCGCGCTGCCGACGGTGGCCGGGGCGCACACCGTGGCCCTCGACCCGCTGGAGGAGGGGCCGGCCCACCAGGTGCTGGCCGCCGCGGCGGGTGCGGACCGCCTCGCCGCCGCGCCGGGGGCGGCGGCCGTGATCGTGCGGCACTGCGCCGGTCTGCCGCTGGCGCTGCGGATCGTCGGCACCCGGATCGCCGCACGGCCGCACTGCACGCCCGACCGGCTGGCCCGGCGGCTGGCCGACCCCGCCACCCGGCTGCGGGAGCTGCGCTCGGGCGACCTGGACGTGCACGGCGCGCTGCTGCCCTCCTGGCGGGCGCTTCCCCCCGCGGCCCGCCGGGCGTTCGGGGCGCTCGCCGTGCTGGGGAACCGGCCGTTCCCCGCGGTGCGTGCGGCGGAGCTGCTCGCGGTGACCGAGGGCGACGCGGAGCTGCTGCTGGAGACCATGGCGGACGCCGCGTTGCTGCAGGTCAGCGGGGCCGACGAGTGGGGCCGGCCCTGCTACCTGCTCCACCCCCTGGTGCGCCTCTTCGCCCGCTCCCTGTCGGACGCGGCGGTGGACGGCCCCATGGACGGGCCCACGCACGGCCCCACGCACAGCCTCACGGACGGGCGCACGCACGACCCCGCGCACGACCTCGCGCACGGGCCGTCCGACGGCGCGTCCGGGCGGCTCCCGGAAGGGGTGTCGGGCGGGGTGCCGGGCGGGCTCTCGCCGCGGCGGGCCGGCGGCGGGCCGGCGAGGGGCGCACCGGCGGCGCGCTCGGGCGGAGCGTAACCGGTGGCTAACCGGCCCGCCCTAGCCTCGCCGTGTCCCGCGGCGCCCCCCGCCTCGCCCCGCCCCGCGGCGCGACGCTCCCCCTGCCTTCAGGCCCGATGAATTCCCGTTACCGCGAGTGGAGTTGGACCATGACCGAGCTCTTGCACGGCCCCCTCGAGGACGCCGCGCCCCTCACCGCGCCCTTCCCGATGACCGAGACGCAACAGGCTCTGATGATCGGGCGGGGCGAGGGCGTCGAGCTGGGCAGCATCGGCTGCTACGGCTACTTCGAGTGGGAGCGCGCGGGCCTCGACCCGGACCGCCTGGCCGGGGCGTGGCGGCGGGTCGTCGCCCGCCACGACATGCTGCGCGCGGTCGGCCGCCCGGACGGAACGCAGCAGGTGCTCACCGATCCGCCGGCGTACGGGATACCGGTGGTGGACCTGCGCGGGCTGCCGGAGGACGGGGCGCGGGCCCGGCTGGAGGAGCTGCGGACGGAGATGAGCCACCGGGTCTTCGCGGTGGGCGCCTGGCCGCTGTTCGACCTGAGGATCGTGCTGCTGCCCGGCGACGACCGTCCCGGGCGCATCCACCTGGGCATCGACCTGCAGGTGCTGGACGCCTCCAGCGCCTTCCAGGTGCTCTTCCCGGACCTGATCGACCTCTACGAGAACCCCGGCGCCGAACTCCCCGCGCCGGGCGTCACGTTCGCCGAGTACGCGCGGTGGCGGGCCGACGTCCTGCCGCACACCGAGGCCTTCCGCACCGCCCGCGACTACTGGCTGGAGCGGGTGCCGCAGCTGCCCCCGGCGCCCACCCTGCCGGCCGGCCCGGCGCGTGAGGGGGAGGTCCGCTTCGCGCGGCACGAGCACCGCCTCTCCCCCGCCGACTGGCGGCGCTTCCAGGACGTGGCGCGGGACGCGGAGCTGACGCCGTCGGTGCTGCTCACCGCCGCCTTCGCGGAGGTGGTGCGCTGCTGGGCGGAGGAGACGGACTTCACGCTGAACTACCCGGTGTTCCAGCGGCCCCGGGTGCACGAGGACATCGGCGGGGTGCTGGGCGACTTCACCAACGCGGTGCTGCTCGCGGCGGACGGTTCCGGCGAGACGTTCCTGGACCGCGCGCACGCGCTCCGCGACCAGCTGCGGCGGGACACCGAGCACGGCGACTTCAACGGCGTGCGCGTGCTGCGCGAACTCACCCGGCTGCACGGGGCGGGCGCGCAGGCCGGGATGCCGGTGGTGGTGACCAGCCTGCTGGACTACCCCGCCCGCCGCCCGGTGACCGACCTGGGGCACGAGGTGTACTCGATCTCGCAGACCCCGCAGGTGTCGCTGGACGTCCAGCTCCGCGAGCTCGGCGGTGAGCTGCGCGTCATCTGGGACTACGTGGACGGGGCGTTCGCGCCGGGCTTCACCGAGGCCGCGTTCGGCGCCTACGTCGGGCTGCTGGGCCGCCTGGTGGAGGACCCGGCGTGCCTGGGCAGCCGCCGCTTCGACCTGATCCCCCCGGCGGAGCGGGAGTTGCGCCGCCGGATCAACGACACCGCCGGCCGGATCCCGTACACCACGCTGCACGAGATGTTCGCCGAGCAGGCGGACCGGACCCCCGGCGCGGAGGCCGTGGTGGACGCCGGGCGCCGGCTGACCTACGCCGAACTGGCCGCCTACGCCTGGCGGATCGGCCGTCGGCTGCGGGAGCAGGGCGTGCGGCCCGGGCAGCTGGTGGGCGTGGTGACGGAGAAGGGCTGGGAGCAGTACGCGGCGGTGTACGGCGTCCTGGCCTCCGGGGCGGCGTACCTGCCGCTGGACGCGTCGGTGCCGCCGGAGCGGCTGCGCGGCCTGCTGGCCCGGGCCGAGGTCGGCACGGTCCTCACGCAGTCCTGGGTCGAGCCGCGCCTGGAAGGGGTGCCGGACGTCCGGGTGCACCGCGTCGACCTGGACTTCGAGGACGGCGACGCCACCCGGCCGGAGACCGCGCAGACCCCCGCGGACATGGCGTACACCATCTTCACCTCGGGTTCGACCGGTGAGCCCAAGGGCGTGATGGTGGACCACCTCGGCGTGGTGAACCTCGTGCGGGACGTGGCGGCGCGCTTCGGCGTGGACGCCTCCGACCGGTTGCTGGCCATCTCCGGGCTGCACTTCGACGCCTCGGTCTACGACGTGTTCGGGGTGCTGACCCAGGGCGGCACGGTGGTCGTGCCGCCGCCGTTCGAGCACGCCGAGCCGGACGTGTGGGCCGAGCTGGTGGCGGCGGAGCGGGTCACCCTGTGGAACTCCGTGCCGGTGCTGATGGAGCTGCTGGTCGGCGAGGCGGAGGTGCGGGAGCGGCGGGACGGGCCGCGGCTGCTGGAGTCGCTGCGGCTGTCGGTGCTGTCCGGCGACTGGATCCCGCTGACGCTGCCGGACCGGCTGCGGGCGCAGGCCCCGGGCATCCAGGTGGTGGGGTCGGGCGGCCCGACGGAGACCATCTGCTGGTCGCTGTTCCAGCCGATCGGCGAGGTCGACCCGGCGTGGACGAGCATCCCGTACGGCACGCCGATCACCAACCAGCGCTACTACATCGTGGACGGCACCGCCCACGAGCGTCCGCTCGGGGTCGTCGGGGAGATGGCCGTGGCCAGCGACGTGGGCCTGGCGCTCGGCTACCGGGACGACGAGGAGCGCACCCGCGCCCGGTTCGTCCACCTGCCGGAGACCGGTGAACGCGCCTACCTGACGGGCGACCTGGGCCGGTACCTGCCGGACGGCGGCATCGAGATCCTGGGCCGTGACGACTTCCAGGTGAAGATCCAGGGCCACCGGATCGAGCTCGGCGAGATCGAGGCCGCGCTGCGCCAGGACGCGGAGGTCACCGCGGCCGTGGTGGTCGCCCCGGCCAGCGCCCACGGCGTCCGGCGGCTGCACGCCTTCGTCGTGGCGGCCGACGGCGCGGGTCCGGGCGGGCGGATCCTCGCCCGCCTCTCGGAGCAGCTGCCGGGCTACATGGTCCCGTCCGCGATCACCGTGCTCGAGGAGCTGCCGCTGACGCGCAACGGCAAGGTGGACCGCCTGCTGCTGGCGTCCACGGCCGGCACCCGGCAGCCGGACGGGGGTCCCGCCACGGCCGACGGGGACGGCGAGGACGGCGGGATGCCGAGCCCGCTGGAGCTGGTGTGCTGCGCGGCGGTGGGCGACATCCTCGGGATCGACCAGGTCGCTCCCGACGACAACTTCTTCAAGCTGGGCGGCGACTCGCTCAGCGGGACCCGGCTGGCCGGGCTGCTCCAGGAGCTGCTGGGGGTGCCCGTGCCGGTGCGAACGGTGTTCCGGACGCCGGTCGTCGGGGAGCTCGCCGCGAAGATCGCCGCCGACGAGGAGCACGGCGCCGGCGCCGTGGCGGCCGCGGAGGCGCTCGGCGCGCTCTCGCCCGACGACCCGGTCGACGCCGACGACCCGGGCGACCTGCCCGCACCGGCCGGCCTGGCCGCCCCTGCCGACGGCTCGTCCCAAGAGGCGGACGGCGCGCACGCCGCGGCCGCCGCACACTCCAGGAGGGAACAGTCATGACGTTCACCCTGCCCGCGCCGCTCGACGCGGCCGAGGACCGGGCCGTGCCGGACGGGTCCGGCCTGACCGCCTTCGCCGGCCACGCCGCCGACCGGCTCCGCCGGACCGACGCGGCCCTGTACGACCTGCTGAACCGGGAGACGGCGCGGCAGAACAGCACCCTGATGATGGTGGCCGCCTCCAGCGTCGCCGACCCGTCGGTGCTGGCCTGCGGCGGCAGCCCGCTCGGCAACCTCACCGCCGAGGGCTATCCGGGCGCCCGCTACCACGGGGGCTGCCAGGTCGCCGACGAGATCGAGCGGCTGGCGATCCAACGGGCGTGCACGGCGTTCGGGGCGCAGGACGCGATCGTCCAGCCGCACTCGGGGTCGTCCGCCAACCTGGCCGTGCTCACCGCGCTCCTCGCTCCCGGGGACACCCTGCTCGGGCTGGACCTGGACTGCGGCGGCCATCTCACCCACGGCTCCCCCGCCTCGGTCACCGGCCGCCACTACGACGCCAAGGGCTACCGGCTCACCCGGGACGGACTGCTGGACTACGACCAGATCCGCGAACTCGCCCTGAACCACCGGCCCAAGCTGATCGTCGCCGGCGCGAGCGCCTACCCCCGCACCATCGACTTCGCCCGGTTCCGGGAGATCGCGGACGAGGCGAACGCCTATCTCCTCGCCGACATCTCGCACATCGCGGGCCTGGTCGCCGCGGGCCTGCACCCGAGCCCGATCGACCACGCCCACGTGACCACGACCAGCACCTACAAGCAGCTCTACGGGCCGCGCGGCGGGCTGATCCTGCTCGGCCGGGACGCCCGGCGGGCCGGCCCCGAGCGGGGCACGCTGGCGTCGACCATGCGCCGGGCGGTGTTCCCCTTCACCCAGGGCACCCCCGACCTGGCCTCGGTGGCGGCGAAGGCGCGCGCCCTGCACCACGTGGCGGGGCCCGGCTTCGCCGAGCTGGCCAAGCGGCTCGCCGACGGCGCCCAGGCCATCGCCGAACGGCTCCTGGAGCGCGGCCTGCGGCTGGTCACCGGCGGCACCGACACCCACATGGTCCTGCTCGACCTGCGGGGCACCGGGCTGACCGGCGACGTGGCCGAGCAGGCCCTGGAGTCCTGCGGAATCGTCGTCAACCGCAACCGCGTTCCGGGCGACACCACGCCGGTGCGCACCACCGCCGGGCTGCGGCTGGGCAGCAACACGCTGGCGGCGCGCGGGATGGACCGCGCGGCGGCCGCCGAGTGCGCGGACCTGGTGGCCGACGTGCTCGACGCGCTGCGCGCGGGCTCCGGGACCCTGCCCGAGGCGGTGCGCCGCGCGGCGCGGGCCCGGGTGGCCGAGCTGTGCGCCCGTCACCCGCTGCCGGGGTACCTCGCGTGACGTTCGGCGGCTTCCCGGCCTCGGCCCCGCGGCTGTACGCGGACCTCGCGGCCGACAACACCAAGGAGGCGTGGCGGTCGCGCCTGCGCGAGGTCTACGAGCGCGACGTGCGGGCCCCGATGCTCGAACTGGCCGCGGAGCTCTCCGCGCACTTCGCCGGCGACGCCGGCGAGGTGCGCGTCCTCGGCCCGGTGCGGGACACCCGGATGTCCCACGACAAGTCGCCCTACAAGACGTACCAGGGCGCCTACCTGGACCTGCTGCCCGCGCTCGGGTTCTGGGTCCACCTGGACCGTGACGGGCTCTACGCCTCCGGGCGCTGGTACCCGCACGGGAGCGCCGAGGTCGCCCGCTACCGCGCCGCCGTCGAGGAGGAGGACGGCGGCGCGGAGCTGGCCGCGATCGTGGCGGGGCTGACGGAGCGGGGCTTCACGGTGGGCGGCAACCGGCTGGTCTCCCGGCCGCGCGGTGTCGCGGCCGGCCACCCCCGCCTGGACCTGCTGCGGCACCGCACCGTCGACGCGGGGCGGCGGCTGGGTCCGGGCCCGGCCCTGGCGTCGGCGGGCGCGGCCGCGTTCGTCCGGGAGACCTGGGAGCTGACGCGCCCGCTGCTGGAGTGGGCCGCGGCCCGCGGGCTGACGCCGGAGCCCTACGACCGAGGAGCTGACGTTCCGTCATGACCACGACGACCGTGACCGACCTGCGCAGCGACACCGTCACGCGTCCCACGCCCGGCATGCGCCGGGCGATGGCGACAGCCGAGGTCGGCGACGACCTGTTCGGGGAGGATCCCACCGTCCGGGCGCTGGAGGACCGGGTGGCCGGGATGTTCGGCTTCCCGGCCGCGCTGTTCGTGCCGTCGGGGGTGATGGCCAACCAGATCGCGCTGCGCCTGCTGGTCGCCCCGGGGCAGGAGCTGGTGTGCGACGCCGAGGCCCACGTCCTGGCCCACGAGGAGGGTTCGCCGGCGCGGTACGGCGGGATCCAGACGCGCACCGTCTGCGGCGAGCGGGGGCTCCTCGACGGCAAGGCGCTGGCGCGCGTCCTGCGGACGGGCAACGCCTACACTGTCGGCACCCGCGCGGTGGCGCTCGAGCAGACCCACACCCGGGCGGGCGGCACCGTGTACCCGCTCTCCACCCTGCGCGAAATCCGGCGGCTGACCGCGGACGCCGGCATCGCGGTGCACCTCGACGGCGCGCGGATCTGGAACGCGCACGCCGCGACGGGCACGCCGCTGTCCGCGTACGGGGCGGAGGTCGCGGACACGCTCGCGGTGTGCCTGTCCAAGGGGCTGGGCGCGCCGGTGGGGTCGGTGCTGCTGACGGCGGCCGAACACCTCTCGCGCGCACGCTCGTTGAGGCATGGCATGGGGGGCGGGATGCGGCAGTCGGGGATCCTGGCCGCCGCCGGCCTGCACGCGCTGGACCACCACCTGGAGCGCATCGGCGAGGACCACGTCCACGCCGGACTGCTCGCGGCGGGGCTGCGCGAGGCGGGGTGCGTGGTGCGGGCGCCGGAGACCAACATCGTGCTGGTCGAGGTACCGGACGCCGAGGGCGTGGCCCGGCGGGCGGCCCGCGAGGGAGTACTGGTGACCGCGCCCGGACCGGACGTGGTCCGGCTGGTCACCCATCTGGACGTCGGACGACGGGAGTGCCACCGGGCCGTGCGGGTCCTGGCCGCCGCCGTCCGCGAGGACCGGCGGGTGCCGCCGCGGCCCACGGGCCCGGGCACGGCATCCGCGACGGCGAGAGAAGAAAGCGAAGTACCTCGATGACATGGGAAGTTCTGCCGGCGACCGCCCAGCGATGGGACGACGTCCAAGCCGTTCTGCAGCCGCGGAGGAGCGCGCACACCTGCTGGTGCATGGCGTGGCGGCTGACCACCGGTGACTACGGGCGGATGACCGCCGACCAGCGGGGGGAGCACCTGCGCTCCCTGGTGGAGGCGGCCGACCCGCCGCCCGGGGTGCTGGGTTACGTGGACGGCGAGGTGGCCGGCTGGTGCAACGTGGCGCCGCGCAAGCAGTTGGACCGGCTGGCCTCGTCGCGGACGATGCCGCCGGTGGACGAGGTGCCGGTGTGGTCGGTGACGTGCTTCGTGGTGCGCAAAAAGTTCCGCGGTCGGGGGGTGGCCTCGGGGCTGCTGGAGGGCGCGGTGGAGCACGCGCGGGTCAACGGGGCGCCGGCGGTGGAGGGTTACCCGGTCGACCCGGAGGGCGGCCGGGTCAACCCGACGCTGGCGTACGTGGGGACGATGGAGATGTTCGAGCGGGCCGGGTTCCGCCGGGTGGCGCGGACGGAGGCGAAGAGCGACAAGCGGTACCGGTGGGTGATGCGGCGGGACCTCGGGTGAGGGGTTCCGCCCCTCCGCGGGCCCGCTGCCGGTCCGCCGCGGCGCCGGCGGGCGGGTGAGGGCGAGGGAAGGGGCTCCCGGACGGGGGCCCCTTCCCCGTGGGCGCCGTCAGGGGGTGTGGGCGGCGAGGTCCCAGAGGTGGGTAGGACGGCCGCAGCGGAGCGCCTCCCAGGCGGCGCGGCGGTAGCAGCCGGCGACCGGGCCGTCCTTCACCAGGCCGAGCGCGCCGTGCAGGTGGACGGCGTCCCGGGTGACGTCGAGCGCCGTCTCGGCGGTGAGGGCGATGAGCCCGGCCGCCTCCCCCGGCGTCAGCCGTCCGGCGTCGAGGTCCTTGGCGGCGTCGCCGACCGCCCAGCGGACCGCGTCGAGACGGGCCAGGAGTCCCGCCACCCGCAGCCGGGGCCCCTGGTGCTTGACCAGGGCCTGCCCGAACTGCCGGCGGCTGCGGATGCGGGAGACCACGGCCGTCAGCGCGGCGGCGGTGATGCCCGCGAGCAGCGAGGCCTGGTGCACGGCGGCCCGCAGTCCGGCCCGGGCGAGCGCCTGCTCGGCGGCGACGCCGCGCAGCACGACGGCGGTGGCGGGCAGGCGCACCTCGTCGAGGTCCGCGGCGGCGATCGCTCCGCCGCCGTGGTCGCGCAGCGGGCGCAGGGTGACGCCCTCGGCGGGGAGTTCCACCAGGGCGACGCACGGCCCGTCGGGGCCGGAGGCGGTGACCAGGAGGGAGCCCGCGCCGACGCCGGCGGCGAAGGGCCCGCCGGTGCCGGTGAGGACGACGCCGCCGTCGTCCCCGTCGGGTTTCCAGGCGATGCCCGGCGGCACGGTGCCGCGGGGGTCGGGCAGTCTGCCGGGCACGGCGAGGGGGTGGGCGCCGTCCCGGACCCGGTCGAGGACCGCGTCGAGGCCCTCCGGGGCGACGGGGCCGAGCCCCGCCAGCAGGTCGAGGGCGAAGAGGGTGTCGGTGAGCGGGACGGGCTGCATCGCGTTGCCGCCCTCCTCGCAGACCATCGCGAGCACGGCCTGCCCGAGGTCGAGGCCGTCCATCGCGATCGGCAGGGCGAATTCCCAGGCGCCGACCTGGGTCAGCGCCTCCCAGGTGTGGCCGGGCGTCCCGGCGTCGATCTCCAGGCCCTGCCGGACGGTGAGCCTGAGCTGCCGGAAGAGGGCGTCCTCGTCCTCCCGCTCCCGCCACCGCTCGGCCGGCTCCCTGTCCTGCGCCGTCTGTCGTGCCTCGTGTGTCACGGCCGTACCTCCGCCCCGGAGTCGAGACGCAGCCGGGCCAGCGTCTCCAGCATCATTTCGGCGGTGCCGCCGGATATCCGCATCCCGGGGGCTTCACGCATCGCCGAGTCCAGTGGGTGTGCCACCCCGTCGGTCGCGGGGTCGTCGAGGGTCATGCTGTGGTCGCCGTCGAGTTCGGCCGCCCACCAGGCGACCTCGGCGGCGAGTTCGGTGGTGTACCACTTGGCCGCGGCCGCCTCGTCCTCGTTGAGCTCGCCCCGGTCCATGCGGGTGAGGACCCGGCGCACCAGGGTGCCGGCGGCCAGCAGCCGGGCGTTGAGCTTGGCCAGGCCGATCTGGTCGTGCTGGCCGGCCTCCAGCCGGTCGGTGTGGGCCTCGAGCCGTTCGACGGCGGCCCGGTACCAGCGCAGCGCCTTGACGTAGTAGTCGAGGCCGGTGCGTTCGAAGGCGAGGGTCTTCACGACGATGGCCCAGCCCTGGCCGGGCTCGCCGACCACGTCGTCGGCGGCGACGGCGACGCCGTCGAGGGTGACCTCGTGGAAGGCGTCGTCGCCGATGCCGGGGATGGCCTTGATGGTGACGCCGTCCTGGTGGAGGGGGACCAGGAACAGGCTGAAGGCGTCGTCCTCGCCACGGGCCAGGCACAGGCCGTAGTCGGCGAGTCCGGCGAACAGCGAGTGCACCTTGGTGCCGTAGAGCTTGTAGCCGCCGGCCCCGTCGGAGACGGCGCGGGTGGAGAGGATGTTGAGGTCGGAGCCGGCCTGCGGTTCGCTGAAGAGGACGCAGCCGAAGGCGGTGCCCGCGGCGAAGCCGGGCAGGTGGCGGGCCTTCATGGCGGGGCTCGCCACGTTGAGCAGGGTGGAGCCGACGATCTGGACGGTGAGGGTGTGCAGCAGGTCGGGCACGTCGTGCATCGCCAGTTCCTCGACGAGCACCGCGGCGGCGACCTGGCTGACGCCGCGGCCTCCGTACTCCTCGGGCCACTGCGGGGCGAGGAGTCCCGCCGCGCCGAGCGCGCGGTGGACGGGGCGCGGGTCCCTGGTGCGCCGGGCGGCGGCGACGGGCGCGGACACCAGGACGTCGTGGATCTCCTCGCGGAGGAGGCGCATGGGCGTACGGGGTACGCCGTCGCCGGAGCGGACCAGGCCGCAGTCCGCGGGGGCCCGGTAGAACTCGGTGGTGAGCAAGGGGTACTCCCAGGGGCTAGAGGGTGATCCCGGGGACGGAGAGGGACGCGGGGGCGGAGAGGGACGCGGGGGCGGAGGGGGACGCGGCGGCGCGCCGCAGGACGTCCTCGACGCCCGTGAGCAGCGCGGTCACGTCCTCGGGGGCGGCGGCCCGGCGGTTGAACTCGGCCGTGCCGCCGATCTCCCCGTCGCGTTCGACCAGGCCGACGCAGGCGAGGGTCGCGGCGGGGTCGGGGCTGTAGAGCTCCAGGTGGCGCGCGGGCGGTCCGGGCAGTTGGCTCACCTCGATTCCGGGCAGGCCGAAGGGGACGGCGGGGTAGTTGTGGAGGGCGAACAGCACGCTGTACGGCTGGACGCCCGGGGCGAAGAGCTCGTCGACGGGCAGGCGCTGGTGGGTGAGGCCGTCGGCGACCGCGGCGCGGGTGCGGCGCAGCAGTTCGGTGAAGGACGGGGCGCCCGAGAGGTCGATCCGGAGCGGGATCACGGTGGTGAACTGGCCGACGGCGCCCTCGAGCCGGGTGGCGAACCGGCCGGCGGCGGGGGTGCCGACGACGACCTCGTCGCGCCCGTCACGGGCGGCCAGGACGACGGCGAGGGCGGCGAGCAGCGTCATGAACGGGGTGGCGCCCTGGGCCGCGCCGAGGGCCAGGCCGGCGTCGAGCGCGCTGCCGGGTCCGCGGGCCAGGCGCACGGGCAGGTGGCCCCGTTCGAACCCGCCGGCCGCGGGCGGCGCCGGCGGGAGGCCGTCGAACGCGGCGCGGCGGGCGCGCAGGGCGGAGGCGCCGTCCGGGGAGGCGAGCCAGCGCCGCTGCCAGTCGGCGTGGTCGGGGAACTGGAGTTCGGGCGGGGTGAGGCTCTCCGCGCCGTCGCGGTAGCCGGCCGCGAGGTCGGTGAGGAACACCCCGGAGGACCAGCCGTCGAAGACGGCGAGGTGCGAGGCGAGGACGAGGACGTGCTCGTCCGGGGCGAGGGTGAGCAGCTCGAAGCGGCTGGTGCGGCCCGCCTCCAGGGACAGGACCGTGGCCGCGCTCCCGGCGAGGGCGCGCCGGACGGCCTCCCGGCGGACCTCGGGCGCGAGGCCGCCGAGGTCCGACCGGGTGAGCCGCAGGCAGGGGGTGTCGTCCACGGTCAGGAGCGGCGGTCCGCCGTCCGGCGGGGCGGCGATCCGGCAGCGCAGCGCCTCGTGGCGGGCGAGGACGCCGGTGAGCGCCTCGCGCAGCCGCCCGTGGTCGAGGCGTCCGGTGAGGCGGACCGCGTGGGATCCCGTACCGCTGCCCGGCGCCGACCGCTGTTCGCGGCGGAGCAGGCGGGCCTGGAGCGCGGTGGCGGGCACCGGCCCCGCGCCGGAGCGCGGGGCGGGGGCGGCGGGCACGGGGGCGCGGGCGGCGAGGAGCATCCGGGCGAGTTCCCGTTTGGCCTCGGGCAGGGCGGCCAGCGCCCGGTCGACGCCCGCGGGCGCGGGGCCGGTCATCGGGCGCCGTCCGGGTTCTGCAGGGAGCTGAGCAGTGCGGCGGCCTCGTCGTCGCTCATGTTCTCGATCTGGTCGAAGACGGCGAGCAGGCGGTCCTGTTCGCCGGCCGCCTCGCTCCGCGCGGCGCGCACCAGGTCGGCGAGTCCGGCGACGGTCGGGCGGCCGAAGAAGTCGGCGAGCGCGATGTCGATGCCGAACAGGGCGCGGACCCGGGAGACCACGATGGTGGCCTGCAGGGAGCTGCCGCCCAGGGCGAAGAAGTCGCCCTCGACGTCGGGGGCCGACCACTCCAGCAGCGGGGTGAGGATGTCGCGGCAGATCTGCTCCTCGACGGCGTCGCGCGGGGCGGTCCCCCGGTCGCCGGCCTGTTCGGCGGGGAGCGGCAGGGCCGCGGCGTCGACCTTGCCGTGCGGGGTGAGGGGCAGTTCGTCCAGGACGACGACGACCGGGACCATGTAGCCGGGGAGGCGGGAGGCGGCGTAGGCGCGCAGGGTCTCCGCGTCGACGACCTCGGAGGCGTAGGAGCCGATCTGCTCGGCGGTGACGTAGGCGACGAGCATCCGTTCGCCGCCCGCGGCCGGCCGGGCGACCGCCACGGCCTGCTGGACGGCGGGGTGACCGAGGAGGACGTTCTCGACCTCGCCGGGCTCGATGCGGTGGCCGCGCAGTTTCAGCTGGCGGTCGGTGCGGCCGAGGAACTCCAGGTTGCCGCCGGGCAGCCAGCGCACCAGGTCGCCGGTGCGGTAGAGGCGCTCGGTCTCGGGGCCGTCGGCGTACGGGTTGACGACGAACCGTTCGGCGGTCAGCTCGGGGCGGCCCAGGTAGCCGCGGGCGATGCCGGGGCCGGCGACGCAGAGTTCGGCGGGCACCCCGGGCGGCACCGGGCGCAGCCGGGCGTCGAGGACGAAGGCCTGGTGGCCGGGCATGGGCCGGCCGATGGGCGGGTTGCGGTCGTAGGTGCCGGAGCAGTCCATGAGGGTGACGGCGACGGTGGCCTCGGTGGGTCCGTAGCCGTTGACGAAGCGGCGTTCGCCGGCGGTCCACTCGGCCACCAGCTTGCCGGGGAAGGCCTCTCCGCCGACGGAGACCAGCCGCAGCGCGGGCAGCGCGGACTGGTCGAGCAGGGGCAGCAGCGCGGGCGGGAGTTCGGCCACGGTGACCGCGTCCTCGCGCATGCGGGTCTGCAGGAGTGCCGGGTCGCGGCGTTCCTCGTCGTCGGCGACGACGAGTTCGCCGCCGGCCAGCAGGGTGGCGAAGACCTCGAAGACGGAGACGTCGAAGGTGAGCGGTGCGAACTGCAGGACGCGGTCGGCGGGGCCGATCTCGTAGGCGCGGGCGATGGCGCGGGAGAAGTGGGTGACCGAGCGGTGTTCGATCATCACGCCCTTGGGGGCGCCGCTGCTGCCGGAGGTGTAGAGGACGTAGGCGAGGTCGGCGGGGGTGGAGGTCGGGGGCAGCGAGGGCACCTCGCGCACGGGCGCGGTGGTGCCGGTCGTCACCTGCTCCAGCGGCAGGGGCAGGTCGGCGGAGCCGTCGACCAGGGCGTGCCGCACCTTGGCGTCGGTGAGGACGGTGCGGGTGCGCTCGGCGGGTGCGGCCGGGTCGACGGGGACGTAGTGCGCGCCGGCCTTCAGGGTGCCGAGGAGCGCCGCGACGGCGGCGGGGCCGCGTCCGAGGCGGACGGCGACCGGGTCGCCGTGGCGGACGCCGCGGTCGCGCAGGCGGTGGGCGATCGCCTCGGACCAGCGGTCGAGCGCCGCGTAGTCGAGGGTGGTGCCGCCGTGGCGGACGGCCACGGCGTCGGGCTGGATGGTGGCGCGCTCGCGGAAGGCGCGGTCGAGGGTGGTGGTCCAGGCGGTCTCGTCGACCGGGCCGCCGCGGGAGAGTTCGCGGGCGTGCCGGGAGGCGGCCGGTTCCTCGACCAGGGTGAGGTCGCCGACGCGGAGGTCGGGGTCGTCGGCGACCTGCTCGATGACGCGCCGGAAGGCGGCGAGGAGCGCGGAGGCGGTGCCGTGCCGGTAGAGGGAGGTGTTGTACTCCAGCGACAGCTCGAGCCCGTCGTTCTCGCCGACCAGGAAGCTCATGTCGAACTTGGCGGCTCCGTCGTGGAGTTGCTCGACGGCGAACTCCACGCCCGCGGCCTCGGCCCGGTGGGCGCCCCAGCGGCCGAGCGAGGTGAACTCGATCTGGAACAGCGGGTGGCGCAGCGGGTCGCGGGCCGGCCGGACGGCGTCGACGACCTGCTCGAAGGGGAGCTCGCTGTGGGTGAAGGCGTCCATCACGGTGCCCGCGGTGCGGGTGATCAGCTCGCGGAAGGTGAGGCCGTCGGACACCTCGGTGCGCAGGGTGATCATCTGGACGAAGCAGCCGATGACGCGTTCCAGGTCGGGGTGCGGGCGGGAGGCGCTGGCGGTGCCGACGACCACGTCCTCGGTGTGCGTCCAGTGCCGCAGCAGGGCGTTGAAGGCGGCGAGGAGGGTGGTGAAGACGGTGGTGTCGGCGCTGTCGGCGACCGCCTTGAGGCGGTCGAGGAGCGTCTCGTCGAGGGTGAGGGACAGGCCGCGGCCGTCGCCCCGGGTCTCGGGGCTGCGCGGGTGGTCCGGCATGACCTCGGTGGCCTCGGCGCCGGCGAGCAGGTGCCGCCACTTGTCGGCCAGGGCGCCGCGGTGCTCGCCGTTGTCCAGCTTGGCACGCTGCCAGGCGGCGAAGTCGGCGTACTCGACGGGCGGTTCCTCGGTCCTGGGCCGGTCGCCGCGGGCCGCGGCGGTGTAGCAGGAGGTGAGTTCCTCGGCGAAGACGCGGGTGGAGCCGGGGTCCCAGGCGATGTGGTGGACGACCCAGAGCAGCACGTGCCGTTCGGCGGCGAGGCGCACCAGGTGGGCCCGCACCGGCGGGGCGGTGGCCAGGTCGAAGGGGGCGGAGGCGCAGGAGGCGGTGAGCTCGGCGAGTTCGCGCTCGGGGTCGTCGCTGCCGGTGAAGTCGCTGGTGCGGATGCCCAGGACGAAGGACGGGACCGGTTCCTGCCAGGGCACCCCGTCGACCTCGACCAGCTTGCTGTGCAGCACCTGGTGGCCGGCGACGACGGCGTTGAGCGCCTCGTGGAGCGCGGCCCGGTCGAGGGGGCCGTCGAGGCGTATCGCCAGGGCTATGTTGTTGCGCGCCCGGCCGGCGCCGAGGCGGTCGACGAACCACATCTGCTCCTGCTGGAAGGAGGCGCGGGAGCGGGGGCCGTGGTCGGCGCGCTTGAGTTCGTTGCGCGGGCCGACGCCGGCGGTCATCTGGTTGCGCATCCGGCCCAGGAGCCGGGACCGCTGTCCCTGGGGCAGCCGGCCGAGCCGTTCGGCGAGGTCAGACATGGGTTCCTCCGTTGCGGTGCAGGTCGGCCAGCAGGGCGGCGAGCCGGTCGGGCAGGTGCTTGGCGAAGTAGTGCCGGCCGCCGGGGATCACGGCGAGCCGCAGGTCGCGGGCGTAGCGGCCCCAGGCGCGGTGGCCCTGTTCGTAGTCCTTGGTCGCGTCGTCGGCGTCGCCGACGACGCAGGTGACCGGGGTGTCCAGGGGGGCGCCGTAGCCGTCGGGGGTGCGGGCGAAGAAGCGGGCGGCCTCGGTCATGTCGTGCCGGACCATCCGGAGCACGGCGGTCAGGTCGCTGTCGTCGAGGACGCCGTCGAAGCCGTCCATGGTGGTGAGGTAGCCGACGAGGTCGTCGTCGGTGGAGACGCGTTCCATCTCCAGGGCGAAGTCGGGGTCGTCCTCGGGCAGGGCGGCCGCGAGGTGGAGGGCGAGGGGGCGCAGGCCGTCGCGTTCCAGGACGCGGGTGGTCTCCAGGGCGGCGACGACGCCGGCGCAGTGTCCGTAGACCGCGAACGGGCCGGTGACGGCGCGGGCGATCTCCCGGGCGGCGAGTTCGGCGAACTCGGTGACCGGCAGCATCGGGCCGGGGTCGAGGGGGTCGTGCCCGGGCGGGGAGACGGCCACCAGGTCGATGTGCGGGGGCAGGCAGGCGGCCAGCGGCCGGTAGGCGATGGCGTCGCCGCCGCCGTGCGGGAAGCACACCAGGGTGAGCGCGGCGGGACCGCTGTCCGCGGGCCGCTGCGAGAGCCGGTGCAGCAGCCGGTGCGCGGGCTTCGGGGCCGCGGGCCCCGCGGGGTTCGCGAGTTCGGCGGCGCGGGCGGCCAGCCCGGCGGGGGTGGGGCGGCTGAACAGGTCGACCACGCGCAGGCCGCGCGCCTCGGGCAGGGCGTCGGCGACGGCCCGTACGGCGCGGACGGCGGCGAAGGAGTCGCCGCCCAGGTCGAAGAAGTCGTCGTCGGGTCCGACGGCGGGCAGGCCGAGCACCTCCGCCCAGACGGCGGCGACGCGCAGGGCGGTGCTTCCGGCGCGTGCGGCGGTACTCCCGGCGGGCGCGGGCGCGGCCTCGGGGGCGGCGGGTGCCGTGGCGCGCGGCTCGGGCAGGGCCTTGCGGTCGACCTTGCCGTTGGGGCTGAGCGGCAGCCGGTCGAGGACGACCAGGTCGGCGGGGACGCAGTGCGGCGGGAGGACGGCGCCCAGGGCGGTGCGCAGTGCGGCGGGGTCCGGTGCCGTGACGCCCTCCTCGGGGACCAGGTAGCCGGTGAGCCGGTCGGAGCCGGCGGCCTTCCGGGCGACGACCACGGCCTCGCGCACGCCCGGCTGTCCGCGCAGCGCGCTCTCCACCTCGCCGGGTTCGATGCGCAGCCCGTTGAGCTTGATCCGGAAGTCGGTGCGACCGAGGAGTTCGACGGTGCCGTCGGCCCGGTACCGGGCGCGGTCGCCGGTGCGGTAGAGGCGTTCGGTGCGCCCGGTCTCCAGTTCGACCTGGACGAACTTCTGCTCGGTCAGCTCGGGCCGGTTCAGGTAGCCGCGGGCCAGTCCGACGCCGCCGAGGTGGAGTTCGCCGGGCACGCCGACGGGGACGATCCGGTCGGCCGCGTCGAGGATGTACGCCCGCTGGTTGGCCATGGGGCGCCCGTAGGGCAGCTTGGTCCAGCCGGGTTCGACGCGCTCCACCCGGTACTCGAGGGAGTGGACGGACGCCTCGGTGGCTCCGCCCAGCGCGGCGAAGGCGAGGCCGGGGGCGAAGGCCCGGATCCGGTCGGGCTGGTCGACGGGGATCCAGTCGCCGCCGAGGAACGCGGCGCGCAGCGAGGGCAGGCCGTCACCGCCGTCGTGCTCGAGCTGGTCGATCAGCAGCCCGAGCAGGGCGGGGGCGGAGTTCCACACGCTGACGCGGTGGCGCCGGATCAGATCGGCCCAGTGCGCGGGGTCCTTGACGGCCGCCGGGTCGGGCAGGACGACCGTGCCGCCGGCGGCGAGCATGCCGAGAATCTCGTAGACGCTCATGTCGAAGCTGGGCGAGGACAGCGCGAGCACCGAGTCGTCGGGGCCGATGCCGTAGGAGCGGTTGAGGTCGAGCAGGTTGTTGACCACGCCGCGGTGCTCGAGGGCGATGCCCTTGGGCGCGCCGGTGGATCCGGAGGTGAAGATGACGTACGCGAGGTCGCGCGGGGTGACGGGGACGTCGGGGCGGGTGGCGGGCAGCGCCTCCAGCTCGCGGCGGTCGGTGTCGAGCAGGATGCGCGTGGTGGCGTCGTCCAGCGGCAGCCGGCCGGCCAGTTCGGAGTCGCTGACCACGATCGGCGGCGCGGCGTCCCGCAGCAGCAGCCCCAGGCGTTCGGCCGGGTAGTCGGGGTCGAGCGGCACGTAGGCGGCGCCCGCCTTCAGCACGGCGAGGACGGCGGTGACCAGGCCGGGGCCGCGGCGCAGGCACAGGGCGACGGTCCGGTCGGGGCCCGCGCCGGCCTCGACGAGCCGGTGGGCGAGGCGGTTGGCGCGCTGCTCCAGCTCGCCGTAGGTGACGGCCCAGCCGCCGGCGCCGCCGCAGACGACGGCCGCGCTGCCCGGGCGCCGGTCGGCGTGCTGCTCGAAGAGGTGGTGGAGGCAGGCGTCCTGGGGGAACGGAGCGCGGGTGGCGTTCCAGTCGTCGAGGGCGGTGCGGTGCTCCTCCTCGGTGAGCAGCGGCAGGGTGGCCAGCGGCTCCGTGGGACGGTCGACGGCGGCCTCGAGGGTGGTCAGGAAGTGGCCGAGGAGGCGGTCGACGGTGGCGGCGTCGAAGAGGTCGGTGGGGTACTCCACCAGGGCGCGGACCGAGTCGCCGGCGTCGTGGACGCTGATCATCAGGTCGTACTTGGTGGCCCGGGAGGAGAAGTCGACGGCCTCGGTGGCGAGTCCGGCGAGCCGGGGCGCGGTGTCCGCGGTCTCGTCCAGGAGGAACATCACGGAGGTCAGCGGGGGGCGGCTGGGATGGCGCGGCGCCCCGACCGCGTCGACGATCAGGTCGAAGGGCAGCTCCTGGTGCGCGTACGCCTGGAGGGTGGTGCGCCGGGTGTCGCGGACCAGGTCGGCGAAGCCGAGGCCGCCGCCGGTGCGGATGCGCAGCGGGAGGGTGTTGACGAAGAAGCCGATGAGGTCGCCGAAGGCGGGGTGGTCCCGGCCCGAGACGGAGGTGCCGACGACGATGTCGTCCTGGCCGGTCCAGCGGCGCAGGGTGGCGGCGAAGCCGGCCAGCATCGTCATGTAGAGGGTGGCGCCCTCGGAGCGGCCGAACTCCCGCAGGCGGGCGATGAGCCGCGGGGGGAGGTCGATGTAGCGGGAGGCGCCGGCGTGGCCGAAGACGGGCGGCCGGGGACGGTCGGTGGGCAGGTCCACGGGGGTGGCGCCGGCCAGCTCCTCGCGCCAGAAGGCGGTGAGGCGTTCCAGCCGCTCGCCGCCGACGCGGCGGCGCTGCCAGGCCGCGAAGTCGGCGTACTGGAGGGCGGGCGGGGCGGGCGGCTCGCCGCCGGCCCCGGTGCGCAGGGCGTAGGCGCGTTCCAGTTCGGTGGTGAGCAGCCGCATCGACCAGCCGTCGGTGACGATGTGGTGCAGGTTCAGCACGAGGACGTGGTCGTCGGCGGCGAGCCGGGCGAGCGAGGCGCGCAGCGGGGCGGCGCCCGCGAGGTCGAAGGGGGCCGAGGCATCGGCGTCGTAGAAGGCGCGGACGGCGGCCTCGTCGGGCAGGTCGGTGACCGGCAGCGGCAGCCGGTGGCCGTCCAGCACCCGCGGTACGGCCTCGGCGGCGCCGGGCACGTCCCGGTAGACGGTGCGCAGGACCTCGTGCCGGTCGACGACGTCCTGGAGGGCGCCCTGCAGGGCGGCGACGTCGAGGGGGCCGCGGATGCGGGTGGCGACCGGCACGTTGTAGGCCGGGCTGCCGGGCTGGAGCTGGTCGACGAACCACAGGCGGCGCTGGGCGAAGGAGAGTACCGGGGCCTCGGCGGGGTCCCTCGGCGCCGGCGCGGACTCCTCCGGTGCGGTGGACCGTCCGCCGGCGAGGCCGGCGAGGGCCTGGAACAGTGCCCGGCGGCCCTTCGGCAGTTGGGCTATGCGTTCGGCGAGGGACTCGCTCACCTGGTGCCTCCGTGCGTCGGGTGGAGAGGGAGAGGGGTACGGCGAGGTCCGGGCCGCGACCGGGCCGGCCGGGCTCGGCGGAGCCGCGACCGCGCGGGGCCGGGCCGGGCGGGGCCGCGACCGGGCGGGGCCGCGACCGGGCGGGCGCCGGCGTCGCGGCCGGCGCCCGCATCGGTCCGCGGGAGGGGCTAGGCCCCGACCTTGGTGCCGTCGGCGGCGGGCCCCGCCGCGTCGGCCGCGAGGGCGGCGTCCCCGGTGCCGTCGGGGGTGCCGTCGCCGCCGGGCATCTCCTTGATGGCGGCGACCGGGCCCCTCAGCAGCGTCAGACCGCCGAGGACGGTGATCGCTCCGGCGACGGCCAGGCCTCCGGTGAGGCCGATGCTCTCGCCGAGCGCGCCGCCCACGAAGTAGCCGAGCGACAGCGCGCCGTACACCGCCGAGAGGGCGGCGCCGCTGACGCGGCCCATCTGCTCGTTCGGGGTGACGCCCTGGACCAGGCTGAGGACGTGGATGTCGAACATCGGCGAGACGAAGCCGATGACGGCCTGCACCACGATCAGTCCGACGAAGCCGGCGACCGTGCCGCCGGTCGGCACCAGGACGTAGCCGATGCCCAGCACGACGGCGGTCAGGACCAGGGTGCGGCCGACCGTGAGGACCTTGGTGACCTGCTCGGAGAGGACCGCGCCGGCGATGACGAAGACCGACATCACGGCGAAGGCCACGCCGACCTGGCCGGGGCTGAGGTCGAGGACCTGGTACGCGTACACGATCAGCAGCGCGTCGCCCATGGCGGCACCGAGGTTGACCACGACGTTGGCGGTGAACAGGCCGCGCAGCACCGGGGTCCCGAAGAGGGTCTTCAGGCCCTCCTTCATCTCGGCCTTCGCGGAGGCCTTGGTCTCCTCCACCCGGGCCCGGCTGTCGCGGTGCCGGATGAACAGCAGGGCGGCCAGCGAGATCAGGAAGGTGAACGCGTCCACGGTGATGGCCCGGGCCGCGCCGAGCAGCTGCATCAGCGCGCCGCCGGCGCCCGCGCCGACGGCCTCGGCGAGGCTGCGGCTGATCTGCAGTTTGGTGTTGCCCTCGACGAGGTTCTCGGTCCCGATCAGCTGCGGCAGCCAGGACTGGTAGGCGACCTCGAAGAAGGCGGTGAGGACGCCGGAGACGGCGGCCACGATGTAGACGTGCGTCATCGTGACGGAGTCCAGCGCGAAGGCCAACGGGATCGAGCCGAGTGCGGCGAAGCGGCCCAGGTCCGCCACGATCATGATGGTGCGGCGCGAGACCCGGTCGGCCACGAGGCCGGCGACCGGGGCGAGCAGCAGGAACGGGAGGAAGCGCAGAGCGCCGAGGACACCGACCTCGAACGCTCCCCCGTCCAGGATGACGACCGCGAGGGTCGGTAGTGCGAGCAGGGAGATCTTGTCACCGAAGTTGCTGACGGTCTGCCCGAACCACAGTCGGTTGAAGTCGTGATGCCGACCGAGTGCCATGTCGACGCCCTTTTCTGGTGGGGGACGGTATGTCGAACGGCACCGAACGTAGGAAGGGCGGGTTAGGGACCGGTTACGAATCCGGGCGGCCGGAGACCGGTCGTGGAGTGCGTATGAGAGCCGTCGTAGAAGCGTGAGAGGTCGGCGCTCTCCCGCTCGACGCCCTCGGCGATCCGCTCCGCGGCGGCGGGGTCGGCCAGCGGCCCGCCGGGGAAGGGTTCGACCACCGGCTGGGTGCCGCGCCGGCCGCCCGACCAGGTGGCCACCGCCAGCCCGTCCACCAGGACGGTCGCGCGGATGACACCGCCGCCCGGCCACACCCGGTGTTCGTGCTCGGCGGGCACGGACAGCTCCCTGCGGCGGTGGGCGAGCAGGTAGTTGTCGTAGGCGGGCAGCAGCCGCACGTCGCCCTGCGGGGTTCCCGTCGCGTCCTCCCACCGCGGTTCGCCGGCCGCGGCCCAGGCCTTGCGGCAGACGGTGGTGCGCAGCCCGGACCAGTGGGCGAAGTCCGCGGCGTCCGAGGGGCCGTGGGCCCGGCGGTAGCGGCGGGCGAGTTCGGCCGCGGCCGCGTCCCCGGTGAACGGGAGCGGACCGGTCCGCGGCAGCCAGGTGTCGAGGGGGACGAACGTCGCCTCCCCGGCGCGCTGGGGGCCGTGGCAGATCAGCCCGGACAGTGCCGCCCGGCGGATGAGGTGGAAGGCGGCCTGCCCCTTGCTCTCCACGCCCAACGCGGCGAGCCGCTCGGTGAGTTCGGCCCGGGTCAGCGGGCCCTCGCCGTCCACGGCCCGCAGGAGGAGCCGGTCGGATCGCTCGCACAGCCGCTCGTCCAGGCCGAGTTCGCGGAGCCTTCGGGCGCCGAGCGCCAGGTGCACCGGGCCGAGCAGGGCGAGCAGCCAGCGGGCGTCGTCCGCCGCCACCAGCTGCAGCGTGCCGCGCATGAACCAGCCGCGGATCGCGGTGCGTTCGTCGTCGGTGGCGCGCCGGACGTCGTCGGCGGTCAGGCCGGCCACCCGGACCCGCAGGCCGAGGGCTGCCGCCGGGAGGTCCTGCGCCTGGACGGCGAGCACCCGGTCCAGTGCCCCGGCGACGGTGGTCTCCCGGACCCCGCCGGCGATGGCCTGTGCGCGCGCCCTGAGCAGCCGGTCGGCAGTTCGTCGGTCCATGGGTGCAGTCTTGCACCGAGTCGGCGTGAACGACCCCCGAACGGCGCACGACGATCAGGCCCCGGCACGCGCGAGGATCGGCCCCGCGGCGCACGACGGTCAACCCCCGGCGCGCACGACGATCAGGCCCCGCGCCGGGCCCTTCGGGAGCCCGTGGCGCGGAGCCTGACCGGTCGTGCGGCGCTGCCGTCAGCCCCTGCGGCGCAGGACCGCGTAGTAGCCGGGCAGCAGCAGGGCCTCCGCGTCGGAGCGGGGGTCGAGGGCGTGCAGCTGGATCGCCCGGTCGTCGAGGATCTCCCAGTCGTCCGCCGGGAAGGCGGCGGCCAGTTCGGGCCGGGTGAAGCGCTGGGAGTGGCGCACGCCGGCGGCCTCCAGCGGCCCGACCAGGTCCTCGGCGCGGCCGCGCTTCCCGCCGACGAACCCGAGGTAGCCGAAGGAGTTGCTCGAGTAGTCGGGCTCGTGGACGATCAGTACCCCCTCGGGGCCCAGCAGCCGGCCGGCCACGGTCGCGAGGCGGGCCCGGGCCGCGCCGTCGAGGACGTGGAAGACGCCGCGGACGAAGATGTTGTACGGGCCCTCGCCGAGGGCGGCGGCCTGCTCGGCGTCGGTCATGTCGACGGCGAGGTACTCGACGTTGGAGACGCCCTCCGCGGCCGCCTCGCGCACGGCGTGCTCGATCGCGCTGGCGGACACGTCGACCCCGACCACCCGCGGGTAGTGGGGGGCCATCTCGCGGCTGTAGCGGCCGTTGCCGCAGCCGAGGTCGATGACCGGCAGGTCGTCGCGGAAGTGCTGCCGCGCCTGGCCGAGCAGCCACCGGAACTCCTCGCCGCTGTCGGCGTCCCAGATGACGTCGCCGCCGCGTCCGGTGCGCCGGATCCCGGCCCAGTAGCGTTCCCAGGCGTCGCCGGTGTCGCGGGCCTCGGCGGGTCCGCCGCCGGTGTCGCCGTGCTCACCGGGCGGCGGCGAGTACCGCTCCCAGACGTCCTCGCCGCCGAGTTCCGCGAGCAGGGCGACGAACTGCCGGAACATCGCCTCGATCAGCCCGTCCGGGTACACGGCGGGCAGGTAGTCCCAGTTGAACGTGAGACCGCCGGCCTTCTCGAAGACCTGGAAGTCCAGCGAGACCTGCGGGGTCTGGGAGATGCCGTAGACCGGCACGCCCAGTTCGTTCTCCTCGTACTGCGGCGGGTGGCCGGCGAGGCTGGTCATCACCACGGGCATGGCGGGCGCGAGAGTGCCGCGCAGCTTGGTCAGCTCGCGCAGGACCTGGACGCCGCTGAAGTAGCGGTGCTCGAGGTCGGCCCACAGGCGGCGCTGCACGGCCTGGGCGCGTCCGGCGAAGGTGGTCTCCTCCTGTTCCACGGCGAGCAGCAGCGTCGTGGTGGTGTCGGCGAGCAGGGAGTTGACCTGCGGGTGGAGCGGGAGCCGGTTGAAGAGGGGGAAGTTGATGGTGAAGCGGGCCTGTCCGGAGGCCGTGCCGAGGACTTCGGCGTAGGCCGCCGCGAGCACCCCGGACGCGGTGACCTTGCGGTCGCCGGCGCGCTCCTGGATCCGGTCCCACAGGGCGGCGGGCACCACGTGGCTGAGCCGCTCGAAGCGGACCGGGCGGGCCGGGGCGTCGGCGGGCCGTTCGGGGAGCTGGGGCGCGGGGGGCAGGGTGGCGAGGCGGTCGCGCCAGTACCACTCGGAGCGCCGGTAGAGCTCGCTGTCGCGCAGCGAGTCGGCGACGGCCAGCACGTAGTCGCGGAAGGTCAGTTCCAGCGGCGGGAGTTCGGCCCCGGGCTCGGTGTAGTAGGCGACCAGGTCTGGGACCAGCACCTGGAAGTAGCTCCACGCATCGGCCACCAGGAAGTCCAGGCACAGGTGGACGCGGGCCCGGCCGCCGCCGAGCAGGCTGATCCGCACGTCGAACAGCGGCCAGGCGTCGGCGTCGAGCACCTGGTGGGACAGGCGCTCGCGCAGCGCGGCGAGTTCGGCCTCACGGGCGGCGGGGTCGAGGCCGCCGAGGTCGGTGACGGGGATGTCGTACGGGGGGATCTCCTCGTACACCTGCTGGGTGCCGTCGGGGAGGACGCGGGTGCGCAGCGCGTCGTGGCGCTCCACCAGCCGGCGCCAGGCGGCCTCGAAGCGGGGGACGTCGAGGCTCTCGCTCTCCCACTCGAAGTAACCGTGGCAGCCGACGTTGCCGAGGTCCACCAGTCCCCCGCGGCCGATCCACAGCGCCTGCTGGCTCTCGGTCAGCGGGAAGGGCTCGAACCGGGCGTCCGGGTCGGGGACGATCGCCGGCAGGCCGCCGAACTCCCCACGTCCCTCGGTCCGTTCGGTGACGATCAGGGCGCCGAGTTCGGCCACGGTGGGCCGGGCTGACAGGTCGGAGAGGCTGAGCTCCACGCCGTAGCGGCGGCGGATCTCGTCGATCAGCTGGAAGGCCAGCAGCGAGTGGCCGCCCAGTTCGAAGAAGTTGTCGTGGATGCCGACGCCCTCGGTGCGGAAGGCCTCGGCCCACAGGCGCACCAGCGCGTCCTCGGTCTCGTCGCGCGGCGGCTCGTACCCGGTGGCGACGCCCTGCCGCGGCTCGGGCGGCTCGGGCAGGGCCCGCCGGTCGACCTTGCCGTTGGGCAGCCGCGGCAGGGCGGGGAGCACCACCACGGCGCCGGGCACCATGTAGTAGGGCAGGGTGCGGGCCACGGCGGCGCGGACGGCGGCGGGGTCGCAGGGCCCGGTGCCGTCGGCCGAGACGTACGCCACCAGGCGCTTGTCGTCGGCGCCGCGTTCCTGGGTGACGACGACCGCCTCGGCGACGGAGCCGACCCGGGCGACATGCGTCTCGACCTCGCCCAGCTCCACGCGGAAGCCGCGGATCTTCACCTGGGCGTCGGAGCGGCCGAGGAGTTCGACGGCGCCGTCCTCCCGGCGGCGGGCCAGATCCCCGGTGTCGTAGAGCACCGGGTGGGGGTCGCCGGCGACCACCCCGGAGCGGAACTTGGTGGCGGTCAGCTCGGGCAGGCCGTGGTACCCGGCGGCCACTCCGGCGCCGGAGACGTGGAGCCGTCCGACCTCGCCGTCGGCGACCGGGCGGTCCTCCTCGTCCAGCAGGTGCACCCGCATGTTGGCGATGGGCACCCCGACGGGCACCTGCCGGGTGGCCCGGATCCCGGCCGGCGTGGCCTGGCTGGTGAAGTCGACTCCGGCGCCGAGGTCGAGGCAGCTCAGCACGTTGGTGGTCTCGGTCGTGCCGTACGTCATGACGACGCGGAAGGGCGTGTCGGTGGGCGGCCAGGAGTGCACGCGCTCGGCGGTCGTCACCAGGACGCGCAGCGCGGTGTCCGGTGCCCAGTCGAGCTGCCAGACGGGCTCGGCGAGGGCGGCGACGAGCATGGTGTGGGTGATCCGCTCGACGGCGAGCCAGTCCCGGATCTGCTCGGGGGTCTGCGCCCGGCCGGTCTCGGGGATGTGGACCGCCGCGCCCAGCGGCAGGTACGGCAGCCACTCCATGATCTGCACGGCGAAGCCGGGCGTGGACATCCAGGAGGCGCGGTCGCCGGGCCGCACCCCGTAGGCGCGGCCGGTCCAGTGCACCAGGTTGGTGAGGGCGCCGTGGCGCTCGAGGACGGCCTTGGGGGTGCCGGTGGAGCCGGAGGTGTAGATGAGGTGGCTGACGGTGTCGGGACCGGCCGGGACGCCGGTCGGCGTGTCCGGCCGGTCCTGTCCGGCGGTGGCGACCTCGGCGCGGGCCACGTCCTCGGGTATCCGCGGGGCGATCTCGGCCGGGGTGAGGACGAGCAGCGGGCGGGCGTCGCCGATCATGGCGGTGAGCCGCTCGTCGGGGTTGACCGGGTCGAGCGCCACGATGGCGGCGCCGGTCTTGAGGATCGCGAGGGAGCCGATGACGTGGTCGGCGCTGCGCGGGTAGCACAGGCCCACCCGCTCGCCCGGGGCCGCGCCGCGCGCGATCAGGGCGTGGGCCAGCCGGTTGGTGGCGGCCTCGAGTTCGGCGAAGGTCCACACCCGGGCGCCCTGGACGAGGGCGGGGGCGTCGGGGGTCCTGGCGGCCTGCCGGGCGAGGAGCTCGGCGTACCCCTCGGCGGGGAAGTCGGTGTCGGTCCGGTTGTAGTCGATCAGTGCGGTGGTCACAGCGCGGCCCTTTCTGCGGGTGCGAGAGCTCGGCTGCGCAGCAGCCGGACCGGGAGGCTGGTGATGCCCCAGGTGAAGTTGGACGAGTTGAACAGCGCCGGGCCGGTGAGCTCGAAGCCGTCGAGGGCGCCGAGCATCTCGGTGAGCAGGGCGCCGAGTTCGAAGCGGGCGAGCCGCGCCCCCAGGCACAGGTGGCGGCCGTGGCCGAAGGCCACGTGGCGGTTGGGGCGCCGGTCGACGCGGAAGGCGTGCGGGTCGGTGAAGACGTCCTCGTCGCGGTTGGCGGAGACGTTCCACAGGGTCACCCGGTCGCCGGCGGCGACGGGGGTCCCGGCGATCTCGGTGTCGCGCAGCGCGGTGCGCAGGGCGTGCACGCCGGGGGTGGTCCAGCGCAGGATCTCCTCGACGGCCGGGGCCACGCCCCCGGGGCCGAGGCGGCGCAGCAGTTCCCACTGCTCCGGCAGCCGGGCGAACATGTGGACCGCGCCGGCGGCGGAGTACCGGGTGGTCTCGTTGGCCCCGGACAGCACGCCGTTGCAGTTGAAGACGATCTCCTCGTCGCTGAGCGGCCGTGCGGTGCCGTCCCCCTCGTCGACGAGGGTGTCGTGGGCGATCTGGCTGACCAGGTCGGTGCCGGGGCGGGCCCGCCGTTCGGCCAGGAGCTCGATGAAGTAGAGGAAGATCTCGGAGTGGGCGTTGCTGCGGACGGTCTCGTCCGGGGAGTCGAAGGCGTCGGTGGTGAGCGCCCCGATCCAGGCCCAGTCGGCGCGCGGGATGCCCATCATGGCGCAGACGACCCGGTTGGGGAGCTGCTTGGCGAGGTCGATGAAGTCCAGTTCGCCGGCCTCGGCGGCCTCGGCGACCAGGTCGGCGACGACGCCGGTGACCAGGGCCTCGAGCCGGGGCATCTGCTGCGGGCCGAACGCCTGGTACAGGGCGCGCTTCAGCCGGGTGTGGTGGGGTGCGTCGGAGACGATCAGCATCCGCTGGGTGACGGCGGCGACGGCGGCGGGTTCGCTGCCGAGCCGCATGCCGCGGGCGGAGCTGAAGGTGTCGCTGTCGGCGTACACGTCGACGATGTCGCGGTGCTTGCTGAGCACCCAGAAGCCGTCGCCGTCGGGTTCGGGGTGCCGGTACACGGGCGCGTTGGCCCGCAGCCAGGCGAAGGTGTCCCAGAAGTCGTCGCGGCGGAACGGCTCCGGGTCCAGCAGGTCGATGTGCATCTCAGGCTCCTCGGCCCGCGGGCGCGGCGGCGGCCGCCGCTCGGGCGCTGCGGGGGCGGGTGTCGGTCCAGTGCGCGTCCACGTGGGCGACGCACGCGTCCTCGGTGCCGCTGAACCCGGCCGGCGTCCAGCCGTCGGGCAGCTCGCGCCCCTCGGGGTACAGCGCGTACTGCTCCTCGTGGTTGACGAGGACCTGGTAGGTGGTGGGCACGGCTCCTCCGGCTCTGCTCGCGCGGTCGGTGGCGTCGGCGTCGGTCAGCCGACGGGGGCGGGTGCGGGGGTGCCGTCCCGCAGCAGCCCGGTGAGGTGGGCCAGCAGCGGCTCCGGGCGGCGCAGCACGGCGTGGTGGCCGCCGTCGACGTGGTGGAGGCGGAAGCCGCGGCTGGTGACCGCGGCCCAGCCGGCCATGTCGTCGGTGGTGACGGTCTCGTCGCCGCGGGCCCGCCAGGCGTGCACGGGGGCGGGGACGGGGTCGCCGGGGACGTGGGTGTAGCTCAGCGACAGCACGGCGTCCTTGCGGAGCATGGCGACCATCAGGGCGCGGGTGTCCTCGTCGAGGAAGGCGGGGTCGAGTCCGGCGGTGTCGAAGAGCTTGTCGAGTTCGTCGGCGTCGTCGACGATGCCGCGGCCGGCGCCGTCCCAGTGGCCGGGCGCCCGGCAGCCGCTGACCACCAGGGCGTCGGGGGTGACGCGCCGGGCGACCTCGTAGCCGAGGAGTCCGCCGAAGCTGTGGCCGAAGACGACCAGCCGGCGGCCCGCGGCGACGATCGGCCTCAGTTCCTCGGCGACGGCGTCGACGGCCTCGCCGAAGGTGTCCGGCATCGGCTCGTGCCAGCGGGTCTCGCGGCCGGGGAGCTGGACGCCGTGCACCTGGGCGATCCCGGTCAGCGCGGGGATCCAGGAGCGGAACTGGTGGCAGCCCGCGCCGGCCGGCGGGAGGCAGAGCAGCACCGGCAGTTCGGCGTCCCCGGGGCCGGCCGGCCAGGTGGAGATCCAGGTGCCCACGGGTCAGGCCCCCTCTGCGGTCAGGAGCCGGTCGTCCGCCGCGGCGCCGAGGCGGTCGAGTTCGGCGGCGACGTCGGTGACGGTGGGGCGGGCGAGCAGCGCCCCGAGGGTGATGGCCAGCCCGGTGGTGCGGCGCAGTTCGGCGACGACGCGGGCGGCGGCCAGCGAGTGTCCGCCCAGGGTGAAGAAGTCGGCCTCGGGGCCCGGCACCTCGATCTCCAGCACCTCGGCCCACACGGCCATCACCTCCCGCTGGCGGGTGGTGGCGGACGCCGTGGTGCCCTGGCTGGTGGGCACGGTGAGTTCGCGGGCGAGGGCGGCCCGGTCGGCCTTGCCGGTGCCGAGGGTGGGGATGCGGTCGACGACGCGGACGGTGGTGGGCACCGCCGCCTCGGGGAGGAGCTTGGCGCAGTGCTCGGCGACGGTGGCGGCCAGTTCCCCGGCGGGCCCGGTGCCGGGCGCGGCGACCACGGCGAGGCCCAGCGACTGTCCGGAGGCGAGCGGGCAGCAGGCGGCGGCGACCACTTCGGGGAGCTGGGCGGCGATCCGCTCCACCTCGCCGGGTTCGATGCGGTGGCCGCGGATCTTCATCTGGTCGTCGCGGCGTCCCCGGTACTCGAGTTCGCCTCCCGGCCGCCGCACGACGACGTCCCCGGTCCGGTACATCCGGGTGCCGCCGCCCTGGAAGGGGTCGGGCAGGAAGCGGGCTGCGGTGAGGCCGGGCCGGTTGCGGTAGCCGCGCGCCACGGCGGGGCCGCCCAGGTAGAGCTCGCCCTCCTCGCCGGCGGGCACCGGCCTCAGCTCGTCGTCGAGGACGTACGCCCGCTGGTCGGGCAACGGCCGTCCGATGGTGCTCACGTCGTCCCCCCGCTCGCTGTCGGCCCAGGTGGCCGCGACGGTGGCCTCGGTCGGCCCGTACACGTTGAGCAGCCGGCGGCCGCGGGCGAAGCGTTCGGCGAGCGCCGCGGGGCAGGGTTCGCCCGCGACCACCACCACCTCGGCCTCGTCCAGCCCGGCGCCGTGCGCCGCCAGCAGGGACGGGGTGAGGGAGGCGGTGCGCAGTCCGGCGGGGAGCGGTTCGCGCCCCTCGGCTTCGGCGCGGCGCAGCCCGTCCAGGGAGAGGTCCACCAGCGCGACGCCCTGGCCGTGGACGAGGTACAGCAGGGTGCACCACAGCCAGCCGTCGAAGGCGGGCGAGACGGCGTTGAGGCCGAGGCCGCCGGGGGTCAGGCCGAGGCCGTCGAGGGCGGCGGTGAAGGAGTCGAGGCCGCGGTAGGTGACCTCGACGCCCTTGGGCGTGCCGGTGGTTCCGGAGGTGTAGACGACATAGGCGCAGGTGTCCGGTCCCGGGAGGGTCACCGGGGGTGTGCCGGGAGCGCCGGTCACGGGGGCGGCCGGGTCGAGGGTCGGGACGCCGGCGAGGCCGGGTCCGTGGCCGCTGGTGACCAGGAGGCGGGCCTGGGCGTCGCGGAGGACGGTGGCCCGGCGTTCGGCCGGGTGGCCGGGGTCGAGCGGCACGGCCGTGGCGCCGAGGCTCCACACCGCGAGCAGGGCGGGCACGCTGTCGCGGGACCGGCCCAGGAGCAGCCCGACGGCCGTCTCCGGTCCGGCGCCCGCGCGTTCCAGGACGGTCGCCAGTTCGGCGGTGCGGGCGGTGAGGGCGGCCCAGGTGAGGGTGCCGTCCTCGGCGTGGACCGCCAGGGCGTCCGGGCGTTCGGCCGTCCGGCGCCGCAGGGCGGCGAACAGCGGCGGGAGGGGGGTGTTCTCGGGGGTCATCCGTCGTTCCTCTCCTGGCGCGCGGCGCCGGCCTGCGGGGTGGCCCGCAGGCGGGGGCCGACGACCTGGCCGCCCTGTTCCTGCGGCAGCTGTAGCGACTTGGTCTCCAGGAACGCCTCGAGTCCGGCGTTGCCGCACTCGCGGCCGATGCCGGACTGCTTGAAGCCGCCGAACGGCGCCGCCGGGTTGAAGGAGCCGCCGTTGACGTCGACGAGGCCGGTCCGGAAGCCGCGCGCGACGCGCTGGGCCCGTGCGTCGTCGGCGGACCAGACCGCGCCGTGCAGCCCGTAGCGGGTGCCGTTGACGATGCGCAGGGCCTGCTCCTCGTCGTCGTACGGCATGACGCACAGCACCGGGCCGAAGATCTCCTCCTGCCCGATGGTGGACAGCGGGTCGACGTCGGCGAAGACGGTGGGCCGCACGTAGTACCCGGTGGTCAGGCCCTCGGGCCGGCCGGGGCCGCCGTGCACCAGGCGGGCGCCGCCCTCCGTGGCGCCGCGGCGCACGTACTCGCCGACGCGGGCGTACGCGGCGGCGGACACCAGCGGCCCGAGGTCGGTCGCCGGGTCGCGGGGGTCGCCGGTGACGTAGCCGTCCATGGCCCGGCAGGCGAGCTCGACCGCCTCGTCCTGGTGGTCGCGGGGCACCAGGAGGCGGCTCCACTGCAGGCAGGTCTGGCCGGTGTTGAAGAGGGCCTGGTCGACGGTGGCGGCGACGGCGGCCGGCAGGTCGGCGTCGTCCAGCACCAGGCTGGCGTTCTTGCCGCCGAGCTCGAGGTGGATCCGCTTGACGCCGTCCGCGCCCAGCGCCGACACCTGGCGTCCGGCGCGGGTGGAGCCGGTCAGGGAGACGACGTCGACGAGCGGGTGGGAGACCAGGGCGGCGCCGAGGGTGTCGCCGGTTCCGACGACCATGTTGACCACGCCGGGCGGCAGGTCGGCCTCGGCGAACACCTCGGCCAGCAACCGGGCGTGCAGCGGGGTGAGTTCGCTGGGCTTGTGGACGACCGCGCAGCCGGCGGCCAGCGCGGGCAGCAGCTTCTGCACGGTGAGCAGCAGCGGGGTGTTCCAGGGGGTGACGCAGGCGGCGACACCGGCGGCCTCGCGGACCACCAGGGAGTGGCCCACCCGCTCCTCGAAGGCGTAGGAGGCGGCGGTCTCCACGCAGTGCGCGGCCATGCCGACGGCGAGGCCGACGTGGGTCCGCAGCGCGATCCGGGAGGGCGCGCCCACCTCGGCGGTGATCAGGCCGGCGAAGCGCTCGGCGTTGCGTTCCAGGCCCTCGACCACGCGGCGCAGCAGCGCGGTGCGTTCCCGGACGGGGGTGGCGGCCCAGCCGGGGAAGGCCTCCGCGGCGGCACGCACGGCGCGGTCTGCGTCGTGGGCGGTGCCGGCGGGGACGGTGGCCAGCGGCGCCTCGGTGGCGGGGTCGGTGACGACCAGCCGGCCGGTGGCGTCGGACGCCGTCCAGCGGCCACCGATCCACTGGTCGTCGTAGCGGGGCGGCAGGGGTGCCGCGGCGGGTTCGGCCGCCGGCGCGGCGGCGTCCTGCGGCACGGTCAGCACGGTCACGGTGGGTTCCTCACTGGGTGGCTCGGTCACGGGATGCGTGCGGGCGGTAGGGGTGCGGGGCGGGCGCCGCTCCTCCTGCGGGCGGTGGCCGGACGGGCTGTCAGGCGGGCCCTCGGACCGGCCGTCAGGCGGGCTCTCGGACGGACCGTCAGGCGGGCCGGGCGCGGGCGGCGTCGCCGGCCCGGGGCAGGTCCGGACGGGCGGCGGACCGGGGCAGGTCCGGGCGGGCGGCGGACCGGGCGTCGGGGCGGGCCCGGCGCGCGGAGCGGGCCCGGAGCCCGGGCACGGACGCGGGCACGGAGACGGGGCCTGTCCCCGGTCCCGGCAGGGCGCCCGGTCCGAGCCCGGACGCGGTGCCGGTCCCCTCGGCCGTCGGAGAGGTGAGGTTCGGCCAGGCCGGGTACCGGGGGCCGGCGGGGACCGCGCGGGGGCGGGGAGCGGGGAGGATGGCGCTCAGCAGCCGCTGGGTCTCCCTCGACGGCGCCACCGCCAGGTCGTCCCGCAGCCGGCGCGCGCACAGGTCGTACCAGCGGCGGACGCAGGTGTGTTCCCCGCGCCGGCCGTGGGCCGCCATCAGCGCCCGGTAGGTCTCCTCGTGGTGCCGGTCGACGCCGAGGGTGCTGCGGCAGATCTCGATGAGGTCGGGGAAGTCCTCCCGCTCGTCGGCGTCGGCGCGCAGTACGTCCAGGGCCCGCAGGGCCAGGGACCGCAGGTACTCGCGCTGTTCGACGACCCAGTCGGTGCTCTCGCCGCGCAGGAACTCCCCGCCGTAGAGGGCGATCGCGGCCCGCAGCCGGTCCCGGGCGGTCGCGCGGTCCCCGGCGCCGGCGGCGCGCAGCCCGGTGTGCACCAGCTCCTGGAAGCGGTCCACGTCGGACCAGAGGTCGGTGACGTCCAGGGCGTAGCCGAAGTCGCGGTAGTGGAGCCGGATGCCGGACCCGCCGGAGCTGTCGGGGTGGGCGTCGAGGACCCTGCGGAGCCCGTGGGCGGCGACCTTGAGCGAGCTGTCGCCGGCGGACCGGCCGGATCCCGGCCACAGGGCCTCGTTGAGGCTGTCGCGGGTGAGGGTCTGCCCGCGGTGGATCACCAGGTACTGGAAGAGGCCGCGGGCCTTGCCGGCCCGCCAGCGCCGCACCGGGACGCCGTTCACGGTCAGTTCGAAGTCGCCGAGGAAGCGGACGCGTACCGCCGCCCCCCGTGCGGTTCCGGTCACCGCGGTGGTCATCGCTTCCTCCCGGGATCCGTGACGTGCCGTTGGCCTGCGGCGAGTGTGTTCGGGCCCTCTACAGGCGGCCTATACCGGCCGGATCCCGACTCTGTAGGGCCGTCATAGAGCGGCTTTCCACACTGGGTCGGCGTTCGGCTCCCCGGCCCACCGGCCGCCTGCCGCGCTTCCCGACCGACGAAATGAGGGCTGCTCCATGACCAGCACCGATCCCCGACTGAAGAAGGTCGTCATCCTGGGCGGCGGCACGGCCGGCTGGATGACCGCCGCCTACCTCGGCAAGGCGCTCCAGGGCACGGTCGACATCACGGTGCTGGAGGCGCCGGCGATTCCGCGGATCGGTGTCGGCGAGGCGACGGTGCCCAACCTGCAGCGCGCCTTCTTCGACTACCTCGGGATCGCCGAGGACGAGTGGATGCGCGAGTGCAACGCCAGCTTCAAGATGGCGGTGCGGTTCGTGAACTGGCGCACCGAGGGCGAGGGGCAGTCGACGGCGCGCGAGCTGGCGGACGGCCGTCCCGACCACTTCTACCACCCGTTCGGGCTGCTCCCGGACTACGACCGGACGCCGCTGTCGCACTACTGGTTCAAGCGCAAGCACGAGGGGCAGACCACCGAGCCGTTCGACTACGCCTGCTTCCGCGAGCCTCCGGTGATGGACGCCATGAAGGCGCCGCGCTGGCTCGACGGGCGTTCCGCGACGCGGTACGCGTGGCACTTCGACGCCCAGCTGGTCGCCGACTTCCTGCGCCGGTTCTCCACCGACAAGCAGGGCGTCCACCACGTCGAGGACGAGATGACGGAGGTCGTGCAGGACGCGCGCGGCTTCGTCACCGCGCTGCGCACCAAGGGCGGCAAGGTCCTGGACGCCGACCTGTTCGTGGACTGCTCCGGCTTCCGGGGTCTGCTGATCAACCAGGCGATGGCCGAGCCGTTCATCGACATGAGCGACCACCTGCTGTGCGACAGCGCGGTCGCCACCGCCGTGCCGCACGACGACGAGGCGGGCGGTGTGGAGCCGTACACCTCGTCGATCGCGATGTCCTCCGGCTGGGCGTGGAAGATCCCGATGCTGGGCCGCTTCGGCACCGGCTACGTCTACTCCAGCCGCTTCGCCGGCCAGGACGAGGCCACGGCCGAGTTCGCGCGGATGTGGGGGCTCGACCCGGAGAAGACGGCCTTCAACCACATCCGGTTCCGGGTCGGCCGCAACCGCCGCGCCTGGGTGAAGAACGTGGTCAGCATCGGCCTCTCCTCGTGCTTCGTGGAGCCCCTGGAGTCGACCGGCATCTACTTCATCACCGCGGCCGTCTACCAGCTGGCCAAGCACTTCCCCGACAAGAACTTCAACCAGGGCCTGATCGACGCCTTCAACCGCGAGATCGAGTTGATGTTCGACGACACCCGCGACTTCCTGCAGGCGCACTTCTACTACGCGCCCCGCAACGACACCCCGTTCTGGCGGGCCAACAAGGAGCTGCGGCTCGCCGACAACATCAAGCAGAAGATCTCCGCGTACAAGGCGGGTCTGCCGATCAACTCCCCGATCACCGACGAGTCGACGTACTACGGCAACTTCGAGGCCGAGTTCCGCAACTTCTGGACCAACGGCAGCTACTACTGCATCTTCGCCGGCATGGGCCTGGAGCCGGACGCCCCGCTGCCGGCGCTGGGGTACAAGCCGGAGTCCGTGGCGGGCGCGGAGCCGCTGTTCGCGACGGTCAAGCGCCAGCAGCAGAACCTGCTCGAGACGCTGCCGAGCGCCTACGAGTACCTGAAGCAGCTGCACGGCTAGGGCCTGTCCGCCGTCACGGTCCGGTCCCGGCCCGCGGGGCCGGGCCGTGCCCTTCGTCACCCACAGGAGTCAGACATGCCCCACTCCGGTTCGCGCCAGGACGCACCCGGCGGCGACGACCACGACGGGACGCCGGCCGAGCACTCCCCCGTCGTCCTCCGGCAGACCGATCTCCGCCCGTTCATGGCCGCCTTCCCCTCCGGGGTGGCGGTGGTCACCACCCTCGACGCCGACGCCCTGCCCCGCGGCCTGACCTGCAGTTCCCTCACGAGCGTGGCGCTGGCCCCGCCCACCTTGATGGTGTGCATACGCACCGCCAGTCCCACGCTGGACGCCCTGCTGCGGCAGGGACAGTTCGCCCTGAACCTGCTCCACGAGGGGGCCCGGGCGACCGCCGACCTGTTCGCCTCGGGGACGCCGGACCGCTTCGACCGGGTCGAGTGGCGGCTGCCGCTGGGGGCGAGCGGCCCGCACCTGACCGAGGCCGCCCACGCCGTCGCCGACTGCTCGGTCCTGAGGACCGTCGCGTTCGGCGACCACACGGCGGTGTTCGCGCAGGCCGACCGGGTGACGGTCCGCCCGGCTGTGCACCCGCTGCTGTACGGGCTGCGGCGGTACGCGGGCTGGTCCGACGCCGCCTCGGCGCCCCAGCCCCCGGCGGCGGTCCTGCCGTTGCGGTCCGTCGCGTCGGAAGGAGCCGCCGGTGTCCGCGGCTGACCCCATGCCCGCGCTGCTCGTCGCCGTGCCGGTGGTGATCCTCGCCTGCCAGGCGGGCGGGGCTCTGCTCAGACGCCTGGGCCAGCCCCCGGTGGTGGGGGAGATCGCGGTGGGCATCCTGCTGGGGCCCTCGCTGCTGGGCTGGCTGTGGCCGCAGGGGCAGAGCTGGCTCTTCCCGGAGTCGGTGCTGCCGTTCACCTCGGTCCTGGGGCACCTCGGCCTGCTGGTGTTCATGTTCCTGGTGGGTCTGGAGCTGGACCTGGGCGCGCTGCGCAGCAGGTCGCGCACGGCGGTGGCGGTGAGCCAGGCCGGCATGCTGATCCCGCTGGCCCTCGGCGCGCTGCTCGCCCTCCCGCTGCACCGGTCCCTCGCCCCGGACGGGGTGGCGCTCCTCCCGTTCGCCCTGTTCATCGCGGTGGCCATGAGCGTGACGGCCTTCCCGGTGCTGGCCCGCATCCTGGTCGACCGGGGGCTGTACGGGACGCCGCTGGGCGCGCTGGCGATGGCCTGCGCGGCGGTCGACGACGTGGCCGCCTGGTGCCTGCTGGCCCTGGTGGTGGCACTGACCTCGGCGGGGTCCCCGCTGGACGCGGTGACGGCGGCCGGGCTCACGCTGGCCTTCGGCGCGCTGATCCTGCTGGTGGTCCGTCCGCTGCTGGCTCGGTGGGCGGCGGCGCGGGCGGGCCGGACGAACGAGGCGGTGATCCTGGTCCTGCTGTTCAGCGGGCTGAGCCTGTCCGCCCTGGCGACGGACCTGATCGGGGTGCACACGCTGTTCGGCGCGTTCCTCTTCGGCGTGGCCACCCCACGCGGCCACCGCCGCATCGAGGCGTCGGCGGCCCGGTTCCGGGCGGTGGCGGTGCCGGTCCTGCTGCCGCTGTTCTTCGTCCACACGGGGCTGCGCACGGAGGTCGGGGCGCTGGCCGCCGACCCGGCGCAGTGGCTGTGGGCGGGGGCGCTGCTCGGGGTCGCGGTCCTCGGCAAGTGGGGCGGGGCGGCGGGCGCGGCCCGCGCCTGCGGCCGTCCCTGGCGGGAGTCCCTGTCGGTCGGGGCGCTGATGAACTGCCGCGGCCTGACGGAGCTGGTGGTGCTGAACATCGGCCTGGAGCTGGGCGTCATCGGGCCGGAGCTGTTCACCATGCTGGTCCTGGTGGCCCTGATCACCACGGCGGTCACCGCCCCCGCCGTCAGCCGCCTCCAGCGGCCGCGGGAGCCGGCGAAGGTTCCGGAGCCCGCACCGGAGCTCGCCGGGACGGCCGGGCCGCGGACCTGAGGACGGCCCGGGCGGCTCCCCTCCCGCCGCCGTCCGGGCACGCGGAAGGGGCCGCTGCGGATCTTCTCCGCAACGGCCCCTTCCCACGACTCATCGAGTCGGGACGACAGGATTTGAACCTGCGACCCCTTGACCCCCAGTCAAGTGCGCTACCAAGCTGCGCCACGTCCCGTTTGCCGTCTGACCTGGGGTTTCCCCCGGCCGAACGTGCATGGCAACCATACCGCACTCCGCGCGGTGGTCGCGCGTGGGTTTCCCGACGCGTCCCGTCCGCACGTGGCCGCCGGCGTCGCGGTCCGTACGTCGCGCGGCGCGGTTCCGGGCCCCCCTCCTGCCCGGAACCGCGCACACGGCAGGAGCATGCCATGCCCTGCCGACAACGGGTCCGCCCTCCCGCCGGGGAGGAGCGGGCCCGCCGCGTCATTCCGCGCCGAGCACCCCGATGCGGGGATGCGCCTCACGGAGCTTGGTGGGCGCCGCCTGGCGCCAGGAGTCGGCGAGGATGTCGCGGAGCTCCTCCTCGTCGTCCACGGCGGCCAGCCGGACCCGGATCCACGCGAAGGCGGCCTCGTGGTCGGCGACCCAGAACTTCTCGGGTTCGGCGAGCACCAGCTCGTCCCGTTCCTCCTTGGGGCAGCGCACCGCGCAGGAGGTCTCCGCCTCCGGCAGGGTGGCGAACATCTTCCCCGCCACCCGGAAGGTGGGCATGCTCCAGGCCGTCTTCTCGACGGTGTCGGGCAGGGACAGGGCAATTCGGCGTACGTCTTCCGCGTCCGGCATGCCCGCAGGTTAACGGCGGCCACCGACAACGGGCGGCGCGTCAGTCGCGCCGGGCCTCGGCGGCCTCGCCCAGCGACGCCAGCACCGGGCTGATCAGCGGGTGCCGCTCCGACCCACGGCGCACCGCCGCGAAGACCCGGCGGGTGGGCGCCACGCCGTCCACCGGCCGCACCGTCACGCCCGTCAGGTCCATGCCGGTCAGGGCGGACCGGGGCACCAGCGCGACGCCGGCGCCGGCGGAGGCGAGGGCGACGACGGCCCGGAAGTCGTCGGAGGAGTGGTCGAAGTCCGGCTGGAACCCGGCGCTCTCGCAGGCCAGCACGACGACGTCGTGGCAGGGGTTGCCCGGGTACGGGCCGATCCACGGGTCCTTGGCCAGCTCGGCCAGCGGCACCCGGTCCGCCTCGGCGAGACGGTGGACCGTGGGCACCACCGCGTCGAAGGGCTCGGCGTAGAGCGGCACGTGAGTGAGGCGCGGGTCGCCCGCGGCGGGGGCGCCGCGGTACTCGACGGCGACCGCGACGTCCACCTGGCGGTCGAGCACCATCGGCAGGCTGGCGTCGCCCTCGGCGTCGCGCACCCGCACCCTGATGCCGGGGCGGCTGCGGGCGAGGGCGGCAAGGGCGGGGGCCACCACCAGGCCGATGCCGGTGGCGAACGCGGCGACGGTCACCGTGCCGGCCTCGCCGGAGCCGTAGGCGGCCAGTTCGGCCTCGGCCCGCTCGAGCTGGGCCAGCACGGCGTTGGTGTGGGCCAGCAGGATCTCCCCGGCCGGGGTGAGCCGCACGCCGCGCGCGCCGCGGTCGACCAGCCGGTGGCCCGTCTCCTGCTCCAGCGCGGTGAGCTGCTGCGACACGGCGGAGGGCGTGAGGTAGAGCGCGGCCGCGGCGGCGGTCACCGTCCGGTGGTCCGCCACCGCCCGCAGGATGTGCAGCCGCCGCGCCTCGATCATGCCGCGATTCTCTCAGGTCGCGAGGTGTGCGCGGTCCGTCCGGGCCCCCGCGTGACGCGGCTCGCGCGGGGGCCCGGACGAGCGACGCGGCTCGCGCCGCGTCGCGCCCGGGAGGTCACGCGGTCTTCGGGTCGCCCTCGAGCTCCGTCCGCGCGGAGACGAACGCCGCCACCGCCGTCTCGACGTCCTCGGTGGAGTGCGCCGCGGACAGCTGCACGCGGATCCGCGCCGCCCCCTGGGGGACCACCGGGTACGAGAACCCGATCACGTACACCCCGCGCTCCAGCAGCAGCTCCGCCATCCGGCCCGCCACCGTCGCGTCGCCGAACATGACCGGCGCGATCGCGTGCTCCCCGGGGAGGACGTCGAAGCCCTCCTCCGTCATGCGCCGGCGGAACAGCGCCGTGTTCTCGGCCAGCCGCGCCCGCAGGTCCCCCGCGGACTCCAGCAGGTCCAGCACCTTCAGCGACGCCGCGGCGATCACCGGCGCCAGCGTGTTGGAGAACAGGTACGGCCGGGACCGCTGCCGCAGCAGCGCCACGATCTCGGCGCGCGCGGCGACGTAGCCGCCGGAGGCGCCGCCGAGCGCCTTGCCCAGGGTGCCCGTGATGACGTCCACGCGGTCCATCACGCCGAACAGCTCGGGCGTTCCCCGCCCGCCGGGGCCGACGAAGCCGACGGCGTGCGAGTCGTCGACCATCACCATGGCGTCGTACCGCTCCGCCAGGTCGCAGATCTCGTCGAGCGGCGCCAGGTAGCCGTCCATGGAGAACACGCCGTCGGTGACGATCAGCTTCCGGCGCGCCCCGGAGGCGGCCTTGAGCTGCGCCTCCAAGTCGGCCATGTCGCGGTTGGCGTAGCGGAAGCGCCGCGCCTTGGAGAGGCGGATGCCGTCGATGATGGAGGCGTGGTTGAGGGCGTCGGAGATCACCGCGTCCTCGGCGCCGAGCAGGGTCTCGAAGACGCCGCCGTTGGCGTCGAAGCAGGAGGAGTAGAGGATGGTGTCCTCCTGGCCGAGGAACGCGGAGATGCGCGCCTCGAGCTCCTTGTGCACCTCCTGGGTGCCGCAGATGAAGCGGACCGACGCCATGCCGTAGCCCCAGCGGTCCAGCGCCGCGTGGCCGGCCGCGACGACCTCGGGGTGGTCGGCGAGACCCAGGTAGTTGTTGGCGCAGAAGTTGAGCACCTCGCCGGGGCGGCCGCCGGCGGTGACGTTGACCTTGGCGGACTGCGGGGTGTCGATGACGCGCTCCGGCTTGTGCAGGCCGGCGGCGCGGATCTCGTCGAGGGTGGCGCGGATGTCGTCGCGCACGGAGTCGAACATCGGTGGCTCCAGGGGGGTGTCGCGGAGGGCGGAGGGGCCGGGCGGCGGACGGGCCGGTCGGACGGTCAGACGGTCAGACGGTCCAGTCGAGGATGACCTTGCCGCCCTTGCCGGCGGCGGCGTCGGCGAAGGCGGCCTCGAAGTCGCGGTGGTCGTAGCGGCCGGTGATCACCGGGGCGAGGTCGAGGCCGTTCTCCAGGAGGACGGACATCGCGTACCAGGTCTCGAACATCTCGCGGCCGTAGATGCCCTTGATGGTCAGCATGGAGGTGACGATCCGGGACCAGTCGACCGGGAACTCCTCCGAGGGCAGGCCGAGCATGGCGATCCGGCCGCCGTGGGTCATGTTGGCGACCATCTCGCGCAGGGCGGCGGCCTGGCCGGACATCTCCAGGCCGATGTCGAAGCCCTCGCGCAGGCCGAGTTCGCGCTGTCCGTCGGCGACGGTCGTTCGCGCCACGTTGAGGGCGAGGTCGGCGCCGATCTTGCGGGCGAGTTCCAGGCGTTCGTCGCTGACGTCGGTGACGACGACGTTGCGCGCGCCGGCGTGCTTGGCGACGGCGGCGGCCATCAGGCCGATCGGGCCCGCGCCGGTGATCAGCACGTCCTCGTTGACCAGGGGGAACGACAGCGCGGTGTGCACGGCGTTGCCGAACGGGTCGAAGATGGCGGCGACGTCCAGGTCGACCGGCACCCGGTGCACCCAGACGTTGGTGGCGGGCAGGGCCACGTACTCGGCGAAGGCGCCGTCCCGGCCGACGCCGAGGCCGACGGTGGCGCGGCAGAGGTGTCGGCGGCCGGCCAGGCAGTTGCGGCACTTGCCGCACACCAGGTGGCCCTCGCCGCTGACCCGGTCGCCCGGCTTGACGTCGACGACGTCGCGGCCCGTCTCGACGACCTCGCCGACGAACTCGTGGCCGACCACCAGCGGGGTCCGGATGGCCTGCTGGGCCCAGCCGTCCCAGGCGCGGATGTGCAGGTCGGTGCCGCAGATCCCGGTGCGCAGCACCTTGATCAGCACGTCACCGGGGCCGATCGCGGGCTCCGGGACGTCCATGAGCCGGAGCCCCGGCTCCGCCTTCTCCTTGACCAGCGCCTTCACCGATGCGGCTCCTGTGCGTGCGTCCCGTTCCCGGGCAGGGCGAAGCCGCCCGGGAACGGGGAAGAGGTTGGGTTGCCTCTAGAACATGCCGCACCGGGGGCGTCCGGGTCCATCGAGGTTTTCTTAAGCGCGACCTCAGGATTCCTTCAGACGCCCGCGCCGCCGGGCTACAGCCGTCGCCGCAGTTCGTCGCGGACCTGCCGCAGCAAGCCCGGATCGGCCGGGGCGCGCAGGCAGGAGGGCTCCTCCGCGCGGACCAGGCCGGCCTCGACGAGGTCGGAGACCACCACCTTGGCGACGGCCACGGGGAGCCGGAGCCGGGCGGCGAGTTCGGCGACGGTCACCGGCGTCCTGGCGAGCCGCAGCGCCCGGGTGTGCTCGGGGCCGGGGTGGCCGGCCGCCGGGTGGGCGGTGGCCGTCACGTGGCTGAGCAGGTCGAGGTCGGCGGTGGGCCGGGTGCGGCCGTTGCTGACCGTGTAGGGCCGCACCAGCCGGCCTGCCTGCTCGTCGAGCCAGGGGCCGTCGTCGGCCGCCGTGGTGATCAACGCCGGGTCACCGCGGGCTCGGGCGCCGCGGCCTGCGGCACCGGCGGGTGGACGGCGGCGTGCCGGGGGGCGGTCCCGAGGTAGGGGCGGACGCTCTTGACCAGCATCGCCATCTCGTAGCCCAGCACGGCGGCGTCGGTGGCGCGGTCGGCCAGCACGGCGAGGCAGGTGCCGGCGCCGGCGGTGGTGACGAACAGGAGGGACGAGGACAGCTCGACGACCACCTGGCGGACGTCGCCGCCGCCGTCGAAGGTGACCCCGGCGCTGCGGCCGAGGGAGTGCAGGCCGGAGGCGAGCGCGGCCATGTGGTCGGCGCCCTCCGCGTCCAGGCCGTGCGCGCACCGGACCAGGCCGTCGCAGGACAGCAGGACGGCGCTGCGGGCGTGCGGCACGCGCCGCACCAGCCCGGTCAGCAGCCAGTCGAGGTCGGCGGCGCGGTCGGTCTGCGTATCGGTCGCCATGGTGGTTCTGCTCCTCGGAGTGTGGGTGACGGGTTCTCTGGGGGGGGGAGGTGGGGGACGCGGCTCAGGGCCGGTCGGTGAGGTGGCCCGGACCGCCGTCCTCGGCGGTGGGCTCCCGCGCGTCCTGGGCCTCGGCCAGGCCGACGCCGCGACGGAACGCGGCCATCAGGAGCGGGTCGTGCCCGGTCTCCTCCTCGGGGCCGGGCTCGGGGCGCGGGAGCGGGCCGGAGCGGAGCTGCGGCGCCAGGTGCGACTGGGCGCGGCGCCGGGGCAGCCGGGGGCGGTGCGGCTCGGCCGGCGGCTCCTCCACCGCGGCGGGGCCGGGCGGCGCGCCCGCGGGGGTGGCCCGTCCGGTCCGCTCCCGCACCGGGAGCGACGCCCTGGACGCGGGGCTCGGGGCCTCGTGTCCGGCGGCGCGGGGCGACGGCACCACCGGCATCCCCTCCGTTCCCTCCCGGCCTCCCTGCCGCCACGCCCGCGGCATGACCCCGGAGACGTCCTCCCGCTGCTCCCCGGCGGCTTCGTCGACCCGGGGGTACCGGTACGGGCCGCCGCCCTCCTCCAGCGCCTCGGCCGCCGCCGTGCCGGAGGACGGGGAACCGTGCGACGCCGCCGGCGGGTCCCCCGCCTCGGGGGTGACCGGTGCCGCACTGCCGTCGCGGCTCCGCGACGCCGACGTGTCCGCGTGGAGCGGCCCGGCGGCGTCCGCCCGCGACACGGACGGCGCCGCGTCGTCCACGTGCCCCACGGCGTGGGCGGGCTCCGCTGCGTGGACAGGCTCCGCGGCGTGGACGGGTTCCACGGCGTGGGCGGGCTCCGCGGCGTGGGCGGGGAACCCGGCGGCGATGGCCTCCGCTGCCGTGGCAGGAAACGCTGCGGCGGCAGACTCCGCCGCCGTGGCGGGGAAGGCCGCGTCGACTGGGAACGCTGCGTCGGCGGGGAACGCGGCGGTAGCCGGCTCGCCGGCGGGGGCGGGCAACGCGGAGGCGGACTCCCCGGCGGAAGCCGGCTCCACGGCGTGCGCACGGAACGCGGCGGTGGCGGACGGCCCGGCGGCGGGCTCCGCAACGGCGGCAGACAACCCTCCGGCGGCGGGTTCCACGGCGGCGGCCGAGAACCCGGCGGAGGCGGACTCCGCGGCGGTAGCGGGCTCCCCGGCGGTAGCGGGGTCCACGGCTGAGCCGGGGAACGCGGCGGCAGGCTCCGCAGCGGCGGCAGGGAACCCGGCGGAGGCGTTCTCCCCGGCGGGCGCACGGAACGCTGGGGCGGCATCGAACGCGGAGGCGGGCTCCCCGGCGGGGGCGGGGAACGCGGCAGCGGCAGGGTACGCGGCGGTCGACGGAAACGCGGTGCTCGTCGTGGTGGCGGTGCCGCCCGGGGGCCACTCCCCCACGTCGGCCGGCGTGTCCGACGCGGCCGGCGGGAGCTCCGTCGTCGCCGGGCCGAGCAGGGACGGCGGCAGGACCAGCACCGCCTGCACCCCGCCGTAGATGTTGCCGCCCAGCCGCACCCGCACGCCGTGGCGGCGGGCGAGCTGGGAGACGACGTAGAGTCCGATGCGCCCGTCCGCGAGCAGTCCCCCGACGTCGACCGTGCCGGGGTCGGCCAGCAACGCGTTCATCCGGTCCTGTTCCTCGGACGGCATGCCCAGCCCGCGGTCCTCGACCTCGACCGCCAGCCCCGCGGCGACGGCCTCGGCACGGATCGCCACCTGCGTGTGCGGCGGCGAGAACACCGTGGCGTTCTCGACGAGTTCGGCGAGCAGGTGGATCACGTCGGCGACCGCGTGTCCGCGCAGCGAGCCCTCCACGGGCGGCACGACCCGGACCCGCGCGTACTGCTCGACCTCGGCGACGGCGGACCGCAGCACCTCCTCCACCGGGATCGGCTCACTCCACTGGCGGCGGGAGACCGCGCCGCCCAGGACGGCGAGGTTCTCCGCGTGCCGCCGCACGCGGGTGGCCAGGTGGTCGACGTGGAACAGGCCCTTGAGGAGGTCGGGGTCCTCGATCTCCCGTTCCAGCTCGTCCAGGACGGCGATCTCCCGGTGGGCCAGCGACTGCAGCCGCCGCGCGACGTTGAGGAACACCTCGAGCCGGTGCTCGACGCCCGGGCCCCCCGGCCCGTCCGCCGCCGCCTTCTCCTCCTCGGGCGCCGTGTCCGGCACGCTGCGGGCCACGGCGGCGAGCGCCGTGCGGTGGGCGCGTTCCAGGTCCTCCGCCAGCAGGTCCAGCCCGTCGGCGGCGGCGCGCCGAACACCCGCTCCGCCGTCGCCGGCGTCGGAGGCGTCCCGCCGCTCCGACCCCCCGGCCGCCTCGCGGAGTTCGGCCTCCCCGTGGGCGACCCGGCGCCGCAGTTCCGCGACCCGTACCTCGACCGACTGCGCGGCGTGCCGCGCGGCGACGGCCGCCGCGGCGACGGCCATCACCGCGAGCGCCACCGCCCCGGCGAGGACCGCCCACAGGACGGGTCCCGCCGGAACGCCCGCGGTCAGCACCACGTAGAGCACGGCCGCCCCGCCCCCGAGCGCCACCGCCACCGGCGGCAGCACCGCGATCCGCGTCAACTGCGGCCGTAAGGGGGGAAGTCGCGGCGACTGGGGCGGTCTGTTGCCGGCCGGTGCGCGGAGGTGAGACATCGACGTCCTCGTGCTGGGCGGTGCGTCAAGGAGGGGGCGCGCGTACGGCGGACAGGAGCGCCCCGCGCGGCGGACACTCACAGTAGTCACGTCGTCGCGGAGACCGCCGGTCAGTTGGGCAACTCCAGGCCCCGACAAGCCCCGACACCCCCCTCCCGTAGGACAGTTCGCACACCTGCCCTACCCCCGGACGCCCATCGCGCGGCGGTCCACCACGACGCGTACGTCACTGAGCGTGCGCGCGGGCGTGCGGCGAACCCGCCCCGCGCGCGACGGAGCGCGACGGAGGCGGACGCCGCGGCGTCCGCCTCGTGGTGCGTGGACCGATCCGTCTCAGCCCGCCGCGGGACCCGCGTCCGCAGTACCGGAGAGCTCCTTCAGGAACTCGTGGCACTTGGCCGCCCGCTCGGAGTCCTGCGCCATCACCGTGCGGAAGAACTCGGCGATCTCCGTCTTGCCGTCGTTCTCCGCGTCGCGGACGTACTGGCCGTAGTCGTGCCCGGCCTTGAGGGAGTGGTACTGGACGGAGATCAGGTCGAACATGACATCGCTGAATCCGGTCTCACCCGTGGCCATGGTGTCCTCCCGGGGAAGCGTCGAAGTGCGGACGGGTGGCGAGTAACACCCTGGGGCGGCGGTCAAACGGACAGGTCGTCGGCCCGCGCGACGACCGGCGTACCCCCGTCCGGCGGGACGACCGCCCGCTGTCCGTGACGGCAGTGCACGACCCGGTCGGCGAGGCCCGCCCGCTCCGCCTCGGCCAGGAAGTCGGACAGCGGAGACCGCATCACCGTGTAGTCCTCGTAGTGCACCGGCAGGACGTGCCGCGGGTCGACCAGCCGTGCGAGGTCGGCGCCCTGCTTCCCGTCCATGGTGACCAGCAGCCCGCCCGGGAGCGTGGTGCCGCCCAGGTGCAGGACGGCGAGGTCCGGTCCGGGGAACCGGCGGGCGATATCGGCGAGCTGCGGGAACATCAGCGTGTCCCCCGAGATGTACAGCCGCAGCCGGGGCGGGCCGTCGACCGGGCCGAACTCGAGCAGGCTCCCCATCACCGGCGGCAGCAGCCCGCGCAGCACCGGGTGGCCGGCGTGGCGGCCGGGGGCGGCCGTCACGCGGACCTGGACGTCACCGCGCCGCACGGTGTGGTCCTCCCAGGTCCGCAGCCCGACGGCGCGGCGGAAGCCGTGCAGTCCCTGGAGCCGCCGGGAGGCGTGCGGGGTGGTGACCACCGGGACGGACCGGCTCAGGTGGCGGCGGGCCCGCCGGTCCCAGTGGTCGCCGTGCAGGTGGGACAGGAGGACGGCGTCCAGCTCGGGAAGCTCCGTGACGTCCAGGGCGGGCTCGGTCAGACGGCGACTGAGCAGGCCGTACCCGAGGTAGGCGCGCTCACCGCGGTGCAGGAAGTTCGGGTCGGTGAGCAGCGTGAGGCCGCGGTAGCGGAGCAGCAGGGTCGCGTTGCCGACGAAGTGCAGGTCGAGGGAGTCGCCGAAGGACGGACCGGCGGACGGACCGGGCGACGCACCGGCGGACGGACTCGGTCGCGGGCTCGGGGAGGACGAGGACGGGCTCATGCGGGACCACCGTGTTCCTGGACGTCCGGGGCGGTGCGCCCGCCCCCGTACTCCGCCCGGGGTACCCCGTCAGCCCTCCGGGAGACACAGGGCCCGCCGGACCGCCGCCCCGCCCGACTCCAGGGCGGCCCTGAGCAGCTTGCCGTCGCGGGTGAGCCGTCCCACGCGCGGCGGGTCGAGGGCGGGACGGATCGACATCACCGCGACCCCGTCCGGTCCGGCCGGGCCCCGGTCGTACGCGGAGAGCAGGGCGTCGTCCTCGCGCAGCCGCTGTGCCCGGGCGTGGTAGCTGTCGTGCAGGGCCTTGGGGTAGCGGCGCAGCGCGGTGGCGGCGACCAGCCGTGAGCCGTACGTCGGCCGGACGGCGCTCCCGGCCGCGGGCGCCGGGAGCAGGTCGCGCGGGGCGGGCCTCGAGCGCAGCACCAGGACGTGGGTCGCGCCCTGGGCCAGGGCGGTGCGGTAGGGGATGGACTCCGCGAGCCCGGCGTCGTAGAAGTGCCGCCCGCCCAGCTCCACGGCCGGTCCGGCGAGGAAGGGCAGGGCCGCGCTGGCGCGCAGGGCGAGGCGCAGTTCGGCGGGGCCGGTCAGCAGGGGCCGCAGGTCGGTGGAGAGGCCGGTGTGCGCGTCGGTGGCGAGCGGGTGGTACTCGACGGGGTGGGCGAGGACGGCGTCGAAGTCCATCCGCGCCACCTCGGCGTAGAGGTGCTCGACCAGGGTCCGGACGTCGACCACGGGGCGGCCTCGCCAGACGTTGGAGAGGCGGATCATGGTGTTGGCGTACTCGGGCTCGGCCCAGCCGTTCAGCTGCTCGGGCGTGCCGCTGAGCAGCCAGGCGCCGGTGATGGCGCCGGCCGAGGAGCCGTACACCGCGTCGAACGCGTCGACCAGGCCGGCCTCGTGGAGGGCGAGGGCCATGCCGGCGGAGAAGGTGCCGCGCATCCCGCCGCCCTCGATCACCAGGGCGATCCGCCGCCCGTCGGCCCGGTCGCCGGGGCGGCCGCCGCCCTTCGCCCGCTCGGCGAGGGCCTCCAGGACCTCGTGCCGGGCGCGGGGGGAGTCTGGGCGCGGCTGCTCGGACCGGTCGTCGGCGGTGACGGGCTCTCGGCTCATGCCTGCCTCTCTCTGCGGCTGCGGCCGGCGCAGGGCGGGCGGCCGGCCGGGGGTGGTTCGGCCGCCATTGTCTCAGTGCGGGACAGGCCGACGAGCCGGGCCCCACCGCACCAGCCGCAGCAGGGTATCCGCAGGTGAGAGGCGTACCGGCCTCGCCCAGCAGCCCTTCCGCTATACCCCCCCAGGTATGTTACGGTGGCCTGGACGGATACCCCGGGGGGTACCTATTGCAGACGGAGGAGCGCGACATGTTCTTTGCCGATGCCCTGGAGACGGAAGGTCTGGGCAACCGCGGTTACCTGGCCGGCGGGCGCCGTGCCGCCGTGGTGGTGGACCCCCCGCGCGACATCGACCGGCTGGTCTCGGCGGCAGCCCGGCGCGGCGTCCGGATCGTGGCCGTGGCGGAGACGCACGTGCACAACGACTACGTGACCGGCGGTCTGCAGCTCGCCCGCCTGACCGGCGCGCGGTACCTGGTGCCGGCCGGCGCCGCGGTCGCCTACGAGCGGATACCGGTCGCGGACGGCGACGTGGAGGAGATCGACGAGGGCCTGACCCTGCGTGCCGTCGCCACCCCCGGGCACACCCCGCACCACACGGCGTACGTGCTCGAGGAGGACGGCCGCGCGGTCGCCGCCTTCACCGGCGGTTCGCTGCTGATCGGCAGCGTGGGCCGCCCCGACCTGGTGGAACCCCGTCTGACCGAACGCCTCGCCCGCGCCCAGCACGCCTCCGCCCACCGGCTCGCGGCCGAGCTGGGGGACGACGTGGCGGTGATGCCCACGCACGGTTTCGGCAGCTTCTGCTCCTCCACGCAGTCCGACGGCGAGCGCAGCACCATCGGCGCCCAGAAGACGTCCAACCCGGCCCTCCTCCAGGACGTGGACGCCTTCGTCGAGGAGTTGCTGGCCGGCCTGGACGACGTGCCCGCCTACTACGCCCACATGGGCCCGGTGAACGCCTCCGGCCCGGAACCCGTCGACCTGACGCCTCCGCGCCCCGCCGACGCCGAGGAGATCGCGCGCCGGCTCGCCGACGGCGAGTGGGTCGTGGACCTGCGCAACCGGGTGGCGTTCTCCGAAGGGCATGTGGCCGGGACCTACAACTTCGAGCTCGAGGGACAGCTCGCCACCTACCTGGCCTGGACGATCCCGTGGGGCAAGCCGGTCACCCTGCTGGCGGCGAGCGCCGAGGACCTGGCCCGCGCCCAGCGGGAGCTGGCGCGGGTGGGCATCGACCGTCCCGCCGCGGCCGCCGTCGGCTCCCCCGCCGACTGGGTCCTCCCGGGCGAACGGCCCGCGTCGTTCCCCCGCGGCCTCTTCGCCGACCTGGCCGCTGCCCGGAAGCGGGGCGAGCCGCTGGTCGTGCTGGACGTCCGCCGGGACGGCGAGCGGTCCGGGGGCTGGATCGAGGGCAGCACGCACATCCCCGTCCACCAGGTCCACCGGCGGCTCGACGAGATCCCCCCGGGTACGGTCTGGGTGCACTGCGCGGGCGGCATGCGCGCGGCGATCGCCGCGTCCGTGCTCGCCGCCTCCGGACGTGAGGTCGTCGCCGTCGACGACGGCTACGCGGCGGCCGCCGAGGCCGGACTCCCGGTCGTCACCCCGGACGAGAGCTGAACCCCGACCCCGAGGGCCCGCCCCCGGCCGGTCGCACGAAGGAACGAGAACCATGGCAAGGCAGCACCACGGCGGCTCCGGCCGCGTCCCCGCGCAGCGTGTCCCGGGGGCTCCCCCGGACCGGGAGGCGGTGCCCACGCCCGTACCGGCGCACGGTGAGGCCGGAGCCGTCCTGTGACCGCGCTCCTCCTCGCCCTGCTCGGCGGGGCGGCGGTCGGCCTGACGCTCGGCGCGCTCGGCGCCGGCGGCGGCATCGTCGCCGTCCCCGCGCTCGTCTACCTGCTGGGCTTCAGCCCGGTGGACGCCACCACGGCCAGCCTGCTGATCGTCGTCGTCACCTCGCTCACCGCCCTGGTGGCGCACGCCCGGGCCGGCACGGTCCGGTGGCGTGCGGGACTGCTGTTCGCCGGCGCGGGGGTGCTGCCCGCCGCGGCGGCCGGGCTGCTGTCCTCGCGGATCCCCGGGACCGTGCTGACGCTCTCCTTCGCCGTGATCGCCGCGGCGGCCGGTCTGCGCATGCTCCGGCCGCGCGCGCCGTCCCGGGAGGGAGCGGTGTCGGGCGTACGGGCCGCCGGGGCCGGGGCCGGACTGGGAGCGGTGACCGGGTTCCTCGGTGTCGGCGGCGGCTTCCTCGCCGTTCCGGCCCTGGTGTCCGTCCTGGCCGTGCCGATCAGGGCGGCGGCCGGCACGAGCCTCCTGGTCGTCGTCACCAACGCCGTGGCCGCCCTGACGGCCCGGGCCGGCGTGGGCCTCCACCTGGACTGGTCGCTCGTCCTGCCCTTCACCGCCGCCGCGGTGCTGGGGGCCTGGGACGGACGCCGGCTCGCCGCGAAGGTCCGGGCGGCGACGCTCCAGCGGCTCTTCGGCGCCCTGCTGATCGCCGTGGCCCTGGTCATGGCGGTGGGCACGGCGCTGTAGGACAGCCGCACGACCGCGGGGCCCGCCGCGCCCGCCCCCGAGGCGGGGACGGGGGCGGCGGGCCCCACGGGTGGCGCGGGCGGTCAGGCCAGCGAGAGGAACAGCTTCTCCAGCCGGGCCCGCATCTGCGCGGAGTCCCGGATCTCGGGGTCCTCACTGGTCATGCACTGCTGCAGACCGGTGGCGATGATCGAGAAACCGGCCCGGTCCAGCGCCTTGGAGACGGCGGAGAGCTGCGTGACGACGTCCTCGCAGTCCCGGCCCTCCTCCAGCATCTTGATCACACCGGCCAGCTGACCCTGCGCCCGACGCAGCCGGTTCAGCGCCGACTTGAGCTCCTCGGCGGTCATGTCGAGTTGCACACATCCTCCTCAAAATACCCCCATGGGTATCTTACCCTGGAACGATCCCACCACCGAAAGGCATTCCTCCGTGAGCACCTTCACCTCCCTGACCACGGATGAGGCGGCCGCCCGCGCGGGCGACCTGACCATCGTCGACGTGCGCACTCCCGGGGAGTTCGCCGGCGGTCACCTGCCGGGCGCCCACAACATCCCCCTCGACCGGCTGGACGAGGCGACCGAGACCCTCCGTGCCGCCGCCGGCCGGGGACCGCTGCTGGTGGTGTGCGCCTCCGGCGCCCGTTCGGCCACCGCCTGCTCCCGGCTCGCCGCGGCCGGCCTGGAGGCCGCCACGCTCGAGGGCGGTACCGGCGCCTGGGCGGCGGCGGGCCACCCGCTGGAGCGTCCGGCCGGGGCCCGGGCCGTCTGGCCCATGGACCGGCAGGTCCGTCTGGTCGCCGGCGCCCTGGTCCTCCTCGGCTTCCTGCTGGGGCTGGTCTGGTCGCCCGCGCACTGGCTGTCCGGGGCGATCGGCGCGGGCCTGCTGTTCTCCGGGGTGACCAACACCTGCGGCATGGCGGTCATGCTGGGCAAGCTCCCCTACAACCGCGGCGCGGCGGGCTGCCCCACCTTCGAGGAGACACGGCGCCGGCTCGACGCGTGACGGCGGCGGGCCCGCGGGGCGGTGCCGGGGAACACCACCGCCGCCGCGGTGGTTGTGCGCAGGAGAACGGTGCCGTCCCGACCGGGGCGGCCCGCACACCGCCCAGGGGCGCCCGGCGCCCCGTTGCCCCGTGAGCGCCATGGCCCGTTCCCGCACCTCCCTCGCCGTCTCCGCCGCCCTGGCCGGCGTCACCGCCGCGGTCCTGACCGCGGGCTGTGCCACCGGCAGGGGGGCCGGCCCGCCCACGGCGTCGGAGCCCGCCACCACGACCGCCTCGGCCGCGGCGTCCCCGGCGTCCCCCGCCGGGGCGCCCGCCGCTCCGGCGACCGCCGAGCCCTCACCGCCCCGCCCGGATCCCCGCACCACGGCGGCACGGCTGAGCATCCCCGGCATCGGCCTCGACGACCTGCGCGTCGTGCCCTACGAAGGCACCACCGACGACTGGCCGGGCACCCACATTCAGAACCGGGGAGACGCGGCCAGCCCGTACGGCCCTGAGGGCGGGGCCGGTCCGGGCGAGACCGGCAACTACCTGGTCACCGCCCACCGCCTCTCCGCGGGCGCGCCCCTGCGCGACCTGCCCGCGCTGGACGAGGGCGACAAGGTCGTCGTCACCCTGGGCGGCACCGTGTACGAGTACCGGATCACCGAGACCCGCACAACGTCCTTCCGCTCCGAGCGCTCGCTGGCCGAACAGCGCGCCGAGGTGCCGGGACGTCCGGGCGAGAGGGCGACCCGGCCCATGATCACGGTCTCCACCTGCGCGACGCCCGAGGACGACGCCGCGGGCAACTTCTGGCGGGACGACAAGGGCAACCCGGAACACCGCATCGACAAGATCGGCGTCCTGGTCTCCTCGCGCCCTGCGTAGCCCTCCGTTCGCACGGTCGCCTGCGGGCGTCCCGGTGCGCCACCCCCGGTGTACCGTCCCCGGATGACCCCGCAGGCCCCCTTCCTCTTCCTCGACGTCGACGGTCCCCTGCTGCCCTTCGGCGGAACGCACGCCCGTCCGACCCCGGCCGGCACGGGCAACCCCCTGCTGGCACGCCTGGACGCGGCGCTCGGCCCACGGCTGCTGTCCCTGGGCTGCGAACTCGTCTGGGCCACCACCTGGCTCGACGAGGCCAACGAGGTACTGGCCCCGCTGCTGGGCCTGCCCGCACTGCCGGTGGTGCGGTGGCCGGAACCGGAGGAGGCCCCGCACGTCCCCCACGGGGTGCACTGGAAGACGCCCGCCCTGGTGGAGTGGGCCGACGGCCGCCCGTTCCTCTGGGTCGACGACGAGATCGGCCCCCTGGACCGGCTCTGGGTGGAGGGCGTTCATCCCGCCCCCGCACTGCTGCACCGCGTGGACCCCCGCATCGGCCTGACCGGCGCCGACGTCGCCGCGCTGGCCGCCTTCACCGCCGCACTCGGCGGGACCGGCCGGGCGGCGCACGCGGGAAACCTGGTCGACAGCCTCGCATGCCACCCCACAGACTGACCGACCATGACCAGCAGCGAACTGTGGAGCAAGGAAACCGCCGAGCGCTACGACGCGGGCGAGACGGTCATGGCCTCACCCGCCGTCCTCGGCCCCACCGTCGACTTCCTGGCAAGGCTGGCGGGGGACGGGCCCGCCCTCGAGTTCGCCATCGGCACCGGCCGCGTCGGCGTGCCGCTGCGCGAGCGCGGCGTGCCGGTGACCGGGATCGAGCTGTCCGAGCACATGGCAGCCGTCCTGCGCCGCAAGGTCGACGAGGAGACCCTGCCCGTCGTCCTCGGTGACATGGCCACCACCGTCGTGCCCGGCCGCTTCAGCCTGGTGTACCTCGTCTACAACACGATCTCCAACCTGCTGACCCAGGACGAGCAGGTCGAGTGCTTCCGCAACGCGACCCGCCACCTCTCCCCCGGCGGCCGGTTCGTCGTCGAGCTCGGGCTGCCACCGCTGCGCCGGATGCCGCCGGGGCAGACCGCGGTCCCCTTCGACGTCTCGGACCGGCACCTCGGCTTCGACACCGTCGACCCGGTGACCCAGGTCCTGGTCTCGCACCACTTCGTGCTCGAGGAGGGCGGCCGCTACCGCCGCGGGAACTCGCGGCACCGCTACGCCTGGCCGGCGGAGCTGGACCTGATGGCGAGGATCGCGGGCCTGGAGCTGGAGCGGCGAGTCGCGGACTGGGACGGCTCCCCCTTCACCGCGGACTCCGAGAAACACGTCTCCGTCTGGCGCAGACCCGCCTGAGCGCCCTCCGTCCGGGTACCCGCAGCCGCGCACACAGCGGCGACCGGAGGGACGAAGGACGCATGGTGATCGAGGAGACGCTGGTCAAGGAGCTGCTGGACGCGCGGGGGGACGACTCCGCGCTGGTCCTGCTGGAGGGTACGGCCCAGGTCGTCGACGGCCCCGCGCTGGAGGGCGACGCCTTCCGCGGCGCGGCCGTCGTGCTGACCCGAGGGGAGCTCGTGGAGCGGCTGGGCGGAGCGTCGCCCGCCGAGGAGGACCTGCGCCGGGTGGCCGCGGCCCTGAGCGACTCCATCGGCAAACTGGGCGCCTGAGCCGGTTCGCCTCAACCGGAATCTTCCGGTCCGCGGACCCCTGAGGAGCAAGACCTTTCGTTCCCTCAGGGGTCCAAGCGGACAAAAACGAGCGATTTTGCGGTGCTTTCTCGCGTGCCCAATCATGGGCGTCGCGTCCGGCGATCCCGGGCGCCCGCACGACGAGAGGCGCACACCCCCATGCCCCCCATCGGGACCTCCTCCCCGCATGCCCCGGCCCAGGCCCCGGCTCCGGCTCCTCGGACCACGCCCTCCGCGGCCTCCGCCCAGGAGTCCGTCCCGGAGCCCGCCCCGGAGTCCGCTCCGCGGGGCGATGACGGAAACCGGCATGCCCGCCGGTTCGGTCTTCCGGTGGCGACCGCGCTGGTCATGGGCAACATCATCGGCGGCGGCATCTTCCTGCTCCCCGCCTCGGTCGCCCCGTTCGGCACGGTCAGCCTGCTGGCCTTCGCGGTGCTGACCGTCGGCGCGATCGCGCTGGCCCTCACCTTCGGGCGGCTCGCGCGCCGCGACCCCCGTACCGGCGGCCCGTACGTGTACGCCCGTGAGTCCTTCGGCGACTTCGCCGGGTTCCTCGCCGCCTGGTCGTACTGGATCACCACCTGGGTGTCGAACGCCGCCCTGGCCGTGGCCGCGGTCGGATACCTGACCGTCCTCCTCCCGGCCGTGGGCGAGCACCGCTGGACCGCCTGCGCCGCCGCCCTGGTCCTGCAGTGGCTCCCGGCGCTGGCGAACTTCGCCGGCACCCGGTGGGTCGGCACGGTGCAGCTGGTCTCGACGGTCCTGAAGTTCGTGCCGCTGCTGCTGGTCGCCGTCGGCGGCCTGTTCTTCTTCGACGCCGACAACCTCGGCCCGTTCAACGCGAGCGGCCAGAGCACGATCGGCGCGGTCTCGGCGGCGGCCGCCATCCTGCTCTTCTCCTACCTCGGCGTGGAGTCCGCGGCGGTCAGCGCGGGCGAGGTCGCCGACGCCCGCCGCAACGTGGGCCGGGCCACGGTGATCGGCACGGCCGGAGCGGCGCTGGTCTACCTGCTGGGCACGCTGGCCGTCTTCGGCACGGTGGCCCACGAGGAGCTGGTGAACTCCACCGCGCCCTTCTCCGACGCGGTGAACGCGATGTTCGGCGGCACCTGGGGCGGCTGGGCGGTCGCGGTGGCGGCGCTCGTGTCCATGACCGGCTGTCTCAACGGCTGGACGCTGCTCAGCGCCCAGACCCCCTACGCCGCGGCCCGCGACGGTCTGTTCCCGGCCCGCTTCGCCCGCCGCCGGCGGGGTGTGCCGACCTTCGGCGTGGGCGTCACCGTGGTCCTGTCGTCCCTGCTGACCGTGTACAACTACGCCTCGAACTCCGCCCGCGTCTTCGAGGTCCTGGTCCTGATCACCACCTTCACCGCCACCGTCCCCTACCTCCTCGCGACGGCGGCGCAGCTGCGCCACCTGGTGGCCGGGCGGCACGACCAGGTGGACCGGGCGCGGCTGGTGCGCGACATGACGGTGGCCCTGGTCGCCGCCGCGTTCTCCCTCTGGCTGGTGGCCGGCTCCGGCTACGCGGCGGTGTACCAGGGCGTGCTGTTCCTCTTCGCCGGTGTCCTGGTGTACGCGGTGAGGACGGGCCGCAGCCACGGATGACCGCCAACTCCCCCGCTTGAAGGGTGAGTTCGGCTTCGAAACGGCCGGATGGGTGGCGCGCGGCCGGGCACACGTACGGCATGGCCACTGCGAAGACCAGCGTTCTCGTCCTCGACTGCTCCGCCCCCGAGGAACTCGCCGAGTTCTACGCCGCGCTGCTGGGCGCGTCGGTGCGGCGCGGGGCCGATCCCGACTACGTCGAGGTCGTGGGAGAGGACGGCGTCAGCATCGCCGTCCGCCGCGACCACGGCTACGCGCCGCCCAGCTGGCCTCGTCCGGACGACTCCCAACAGGCCCACCTGCACATCCTGGTGGCCGAGGCGGACATGGACGAGGCCGAGCGGGAGGCGGTCGGCCTCGGCGCGCGCCCCATCGAGACCCGCGACAACTCCGGCCCGCGGGACGTGCGCACCTACGCGGACCCGGCCGGGCACTCCTTCACCCTCGCGGCCCGCGAAGGCCGCGAGGGCCGCTGACGAGGGCCTTCGAGGCCGTCTCAAGCCGTCGGCGGCGGGCGGCGGCGTGCCCGGCGGGATCCGTCCCGACGGCCCGCCACCGCCCGCCGGCACCCGCCACCGCCCGCACCGCCGGCGTGCAGCCGGGGCCGCGGCGACCCGCGGGGCGCAGCCGGGCACGCGGGGCACAGTCGGCACCCGGGGCACAGCCGGGCACGCGGGGCACAGCCGGGCACGCGGCGGCGAAGGCCGTCAGCAGCCGACGCGGCGTTCGTCCAGCGCGATGTCGTCCATGCGGACGTCGTAGGCGGACGGGCTCGGGTCGCCCTGGTAGAGCTGCCAGCCGATCTTCACGGTGTGGAAGCGCGGGAAGACGAAGTCGGCGTCGGCGCCACCGTGGTCGCGGGTGGAGACGGTCAGCTCCGGCTTGGCCTCGCCGTCGATCCAGACGGAGATCTCGTTGTCGGTGGCGTCCATCCGCCACTCGACGCACTGCCACACCCCCGCGAGGGCCGGGGCGGATTCACGCCAGGCGGTCCAGTCGCCGGTGGGGCCGCCGTCGGACCCGACGCCCCACAGGTTCCTGTCGACACCCGGCACGTACTGCCCGCCCAGCGGGCGGACGTACCCGGGGCCTTCGCCGGTGGCCTCGACCATGGTCCAGTGGGCCCAGTCCGGGGCCGTGGGGAAGGCGTCCACGCGGAGGCGGACACGGCCCCAGAAGCTGTTGCCGGGCGCCTTCACGTCGTCGACCCGCAGGAACGCCTTGCCGTTGCCCTCTGTGCGGATGCGCAGGTGCTTGCCGTGCCGGGTGGCGTCCCGCTCGACGGTGAGCGTGCCGTTCGCGGTGTCGGTGGTCCAGCCGCGGCCCTTCGCGACGCCGGGGCGCAGGGTGGCGAAGTCCTCGCAGAACATCAGGCCACGGTGCGCGCAGGTCCGGTCGCCGCCGCGGTGCTCGGCCGCCGGGGCCGGGCCCGCGGACGCGGGTGCCGCCGCGGTGGTCGCCAGCATCGCGGCGAGGGCGGTGAGTAAGTGGGCTTTCCTCATGTGCGGGTCCTCCACGGTGGGTGTGCCGTCCGGCGCCGGCCGGACGAGGGGTGATCCGGGGACATCCTGCTGGGTGGGCGCCCGGTTGCCCAGGGTGTCTCGGCGGTAACTTCCGTCCCTCCGCGGCGCCGTCGATCCCTGCTCGGCCCCGCCCGGGCCCGACCTGCCCCGGGCGCACCGGTGTTCTCGCCGATGCGCGGGCGGCGGCGGTGCGGGAGCCTCACGGCGACGACCCCTGCCCCGCACCCCTGGAGTTGACGCATGAGCCGCACGTTCCGCGTCCGCCGGACGTCACCCCTGGTCGCCCTTCCCGCCGCGATGGCGCTCGCCCTGCTGCCGGGGACCGCGCACGCCTACCCCGCCCCGGGCCACGTCACCGGGACGGTCACCGTGCACGACCCCACCATGATCCGGAAGCCGGACGGCCGCTACCTGCTGTACGGCACGGGCGGCGGCCTCGCCCACCGGACCTCCACCGACCGCGTCGCGTTCACCGGCGGGGCGGACGCCTTCACGAGCCGGCCCGGCTGGTGGACGCGGTACGGGAACACCGAGGCCTGGGCGCCCGACATCTCGTTCCACGGAGGCCGGTACCTGATGTACTACGCGGTCTCCACCTTCGGCTCCAACCGGTCCGCCATCGGGCTCGCCACCTCCCCGACCGGCCTGCCGGGTTCCTGGTCGGACGCCGGGGTGGTGTACGCGTCGTCCACCTCGAGCGACCACAACGCCATCGACCCGAACCTGTTCGTCGACGACGACGGCACGTGGTGGCTCGCCTTCGGCAGCTGGTGGACGGGGCTGAAGGCGATCCGGCTCGACCCGGCCACCGGGAAGCGGTTCTCCGGCGACACCACCCGCCACTCGCTGGCCTCCCGGCCGACCGGCAGCAAGGCCGTCGAGGCGCCGTACCTCGTGAAGCGCGACGGGTACTACTACCTCTTCGCCTCCTACGACACGTGCTGCGCCGGCGTCGACTCCACGTACAAGGTGAAGGTGGGGCGCGCCACCGCCGTCACCGGGCCGTACCGCGACAGGAACGGCGTGCCGATGATGCTCGGCGGCGGCACGACGGTGCTCGAGTCCCACGGCCGGTACGTCGGACCCGGCGGGCAGTCGATCATGCGCGACGTGGACGGAGATCTGATCGTCTACCACTACTACGACGGCCAGGACGGCGGGAGGGCGAAGCTGGGCGTCAACCTCCTCGACTGGAGCAGCGGCTGGCCCGTCGCCCACTGATCGCCCGCGGCGGGGCCCGCGTCCGCGACCGCCCGCGACCTGCGGGCTCCGCACCTCCCAATGGTTCATCGGCGTGAACGCCGTGCAACGGACTGAACGCACGACTCTTGTCAGCCCTGGGAACCCGCCCCTATCGTCGCCAACAGAAAGCGCTTTCCCACCCGCTCGATGACATGACCACGACATGCCGCTGGACATGCCGTTGGGTTCCCGCACATGACGCAGGATGGAGTGACCGAGGATGAAACGCGCAGTGAGCTCAAGGGTCGGCAAGGCCGTGGCGGTGGGGGCGGTCGCGGCGGCGACCGGGCTGGTGCTGTCGATCCCCCTGGAGTCGACGTCCACCGCCTCGACGCCCGTGGCCCTGGCGGCCGCCACCGGCGCCACCGGCTTCGCCTCGCAGAACGGCGGGACCACCGGCGGGGCGGGCGGGCAGACCGTCCGGGCCACCACCGGAACCGCGATCCACGCGGCCCTGTGCAGCCGGGCCAGCCGCAGCACCCCGATCGTCATCCAGGTCGAGGGCACGATCAACCACGGCAACACCAGCGCGGTGTCGGGCGGCAGTTGCAGCACCGCGAGCGGTGTGATCGAGCTGAAGCAGATCAGCAACGTCACCATCGTCGGCGTGGGCAGCGGCGCCGTCTTCGACCAACTGGGCATCCACATCCGGGAGTCCAGCAACATCATCATCCAGAACGTGACCGTCCGGAACGTCAAGAAGTCCGGCTCGCCCACCTCCAACGGCGGCGACGCCATCGGCATGGAGAGCGGCGTCCGCAACGTCTGGGTCGACCACGTGACCCTGGAGGCCTCGGGCGGCGAGTCGGAGGGCTACGACGGCCTGTTCGACATGAAGAACAACACCCAGTACGTGACGCTCTCCTACAGCACCCTGCGCAACTCCGGGCGCGGCGGCCTCATCGGGTCGAGCGAGAGCGACGTGTCCAACGGGTACGTCACCTTCCACCACAACCTGTACGAGAACATCGACTCCCGGGCGCCGCTGCTGCGCGGCGGTGTGGCCCACATCTACAACAACCACTACGTGCGCCTCAACGAGTCCGGCATCAACTCCCGTGCCGGCGCCCGCGCGAAGGTCGACAACAACTACTTCAAGGACTCCAAGGACGTCCTGGGCACCTTCTACACGGACGCCGCCGGTTACTGGCAGGTCAGCGGCAACATCTTCGACAACGTGACCTGGTCCAGCCGCAGCGGCGACACCAACCCGGCGGGTCCCGACCCGCAGTCGAACACCACGGTCTCCATCCCCTACTCCTACAGCCTCGACGCGGCGAGCTGCGTGCCGTCGGTCGTCAGCCAGACCGCCGGCGCCAACAAGGGCCTGCGCGTCTCGGACGGCAACTGCACCCCGCAGACCCCGGCCCCCACCCCGACGCCGACCACGCCGGATCCCACGCCCACCACGCCGGGCCCGACGCCCACCCCGACGCAGCCCTCCGGCACCAACCTCAGCCTGGGCGCCGGCGCGGACGGCAGCAGCAAGGCCGACGGCACCAGCTACGGCAACGTCAAGGACGGCAACCTGGCCACCTACTGGTCGCCGGCCGGTGCGACCGGCTCGGTCTCCGTCAAGTGGGGCTCCCCCACGGCGGTGTCCCGGGTCAACATCCGTGAGGCCACGGGCGCCGTGGGTGCCGTGCGGTCCTGGCGACTGCTCAACCACGACACCGGCGCCGTCCTCGCCACCGGCACCACGGCGGGCGTCGTCGACTTCCCCCGCACCTCCCTGAGCAAGATCACCCTGGAGATCACCGGATCCCAGGGAACCCCGCGGATCGCGGAGCTCGAGACCTACGGTCAGTAACACCCGCCGCGCGCACACGCGCACCCCGCCGGCCTCACCCTTCCCCGGGCCGGCACCGGAGCGGCCGCCGAGGACCCCCTCGGCGGCCGCGTCCGCGTGTCCCCGTCGGCCCAGCCCCCGGCGGGGGTGAAACCGGCGTGCGGGCGAACCGTCGCGCTGCGATACTGCGCCGATGATCGACATCCCTCCCGCCGTGCTGGATTCGCTGTCCGGGCTGGCGTTCGGCGACGCCTTCGGCGACCGCTGGTTCGCCGTCCTGCGCAGAGAGGGCGGCCCCACGGCCCTGGAGACGCGCACGCCGCCCCCGGAGCCGCTGTGGCGGTGGAGCGACGACACCGCCCAGGCGGTCGTTCTCGTCCGGGAGCTCGTCGAGGGCGCCGGCGCCGTCGACCAGGACCGCCTGGCCCTGCGCCTCGCGGCGGCCTACGCCGAGGACACGCACCGCGGCTACGGAGCCTCGATGCACGACGTGCTGCGCCGGATCCGGGCGGGCGAGCCCTGGCGGGAGGTGGTCGCCGGACAGTTCGGCGGCCAGGGCTCCTGGGGCAACGGCGCCGCCATGCGCGCCGCCCCGCTCGGCGCCTGGCACGCCGCCGACCTCGACGCGACCGCGGAGCAGGCCGCCCGCCAGGCCGCGGTCTCCCACCACCACCCGGAGGCGGTCACCGCAGCGGTGGCCGTCGCCGTAGCCGCGGCGCTGGCGGCCCGCGGCCGGGGCGGACCCGCCCCGGCCGGGCCGGACTTCCTGCGGGCGGTGGCCGAGCGGCTCCCCGACAGCGACGTCCGGTCGGGCGTGCGGATCGCGGCCCGGATGCCGGAGCACACCTCGGTCCGGCACGCCGCGGAGGTCCTGGGCTCCGGCTACCGGATGTCGGGCCCGGACACCGTCCCGTTCGCCCTGTGGTGCGCGGCGCGACACCTCGACGACCTGGAGGAGGGCCTGTGGGTCACGGTCGCCGGACGCGGCGACATCGACACCACCTGCGCCATCGCGGGCGGCGTCATCGCCGCCCGCACCGGAGTCAGCGCCCTCCCTCCCGCGTGGCACGCGGCCCGCGAGCCGCTGCCGCCGGTGGTGCCGGCCGCGGGGTGAAGGGTGCACAGGGCGATGGGTGATGAGCGCGGCAGGGCGAGGGAGGCAGCCCTCGGCAGGGCGTTCACCGGCGCCTCACGCGTCGAGTGCGGCCCCGTGGACGTCGAGGCGGCCCGCCTCGCCTACCAGGAGGCGGGCCTCGACGTCACCGACCAACTCCTGGCGTTCCTCGGCGCGTACGGCGAGACGAAGGTCTTCTGGCCGTCGCACGTGACCGGGGACGAGACCTCGCTGACGATCTCGGTCGCGGAGGCCGCGGAGGCGTACGTGCCGAACGTGCGGTACTTCGAGAAGCGCCTCGGCATGTCCGCCGTGCCGGTGGGCATCGCCTTCGAGACCGAGGAGATGGTTCTCCTCGCGGAGAACGGTGACGTCGTGCTCGCCGGCGACGCCGGAGTCCAACGGGTCGCGCACGGCTTCGAGGACGCCGTGCGGGCCCTGATCTCGGGCGACTGGGACATGCGGTTCTTCTAGTGATCTCGGCACGGTCCAGCTCGAAGTGAACGGTGCCGGGCGGTCGGCCGGGCTTGCCCCCCCGGGGTGCCACCCGCACCGCCGTGTCCCCGTCCAGGAGCACCGCCAACAAGTCCGCCGCGTCGGCCGGGAAAGGCTCGGTCATCCCGAATCCACTCCCTCACATGATCGCCCGGGCTTAGTGTTCGTAACGCCTCAAGCACTCCGTGCGCAGAGACCACGTCTGGGGAGACAATGATGCGATCTCGGGGAAGCCGGGCGTCCTCCATGGGGACCAGGACGTCGTTCTCGCTGCTGCTCGCCGCCGTGCTGCTCAGCGTCTGCTCCCCTTCCTCCGGACGGGCGAGCGCCGGCACCGCGCTGAGCACGGAGGGCATCCAGTCCAGCGGCGTGGTCGGCAGCAACCACGCCAAGGTGGGCGAGACTTGGTGGTTCGCCCTCCCTGCTCCGGAGAACACCAGCAGCGAGCCCGTCGAGATCACGGACGTTTCCGTCCTTCACGTTCCGGCGGGCATCGACATCCTCGAATACGGCGCCTACGACATCAACGACACGGAAGGTCTTCCGCTGCTGGCACGTGAAGGTGAGGCACACGGTCCGGAGTTCGCACGGTTGGAGAATCACATCGACGATCCGGTGTCGGTCGCCGCCGGTGCGCAGAGCGACATCTTCTACGTCGCCAAGATGAAGATCGTTGCTCCTCCGAAGGGCAACGCGCGTCAATGTCGGTTCACCTACCGACAGGACGAGAAACAGTTCACACAGACACTGAACTGTGAGCTCTCCCTGCGGACCGCATAGGACCCGTCCGGCACAGACGACAGCACCGGGCTTCCGGGCTCATCCGGCCAGGACCCCGGTGCAGCCTCATTCCGTCCTGCTCGTGCTCATGGGTCACCGCCACCGTCCGGTGACGGATGACCAGGGACAGCAGGGCCGCGGCCGCGGGGGCGGACCACACGGGGTCGTTAGCTGCCGAAGGCGTCGCGGGCCACACCGCCGAGGAAGGACGCGGAGGCCGCACCGATCTGGTGTGCCGCGTTGGTCCAGCCGAAGACGATGGCGCTGACGGCACGCGCACGGGCCCCGCTTCGGGCGCTCATTACCTCGGCGGTAATCGACGGCCCCTCGGCCCCTCCGCGATCGTGGGGACCGCAAGGCCGCAGGACCACTGTCGACGACCTCCGAGGGGACAACCCGCCATGACCTCGACCAACGCATCCGCCACCGCCGCCTTCCGCCCGCAGGAGGGCGCCCGCGTATGGCTGACCCGTTTCCTCGCCCTGGACGCCGCCGTGACCGGCGCCAACGGGCTCGCCTACGTGGCGGCGTCCGGGCCTCTGGGGGAGCTGCTGGGGGTGGGCAGCGGGCTGCTGTTCGGCCTCGGCGTCTTCCTCGTCCTCTTCGCCGCGGCAGTGGCCTACCTGGCCACCCGGCCCGCCCCGCCGGTGACCGCCGTGAAGGCGGTGATCGAGGCGAACGCGGGGTGGACGGTGCTCAGCGTCCTGGCGCTCACCCTGTGGCTGGACGACCCCACCACGGCCGGCACGGTCTGGATCCCGCTGCAGGCACTGACCGTCGGCGGCTTCGCGGCGCTGCAGTTCGCCGCCCTGCGCCGGTACCAGGGCTGACCGCCGGCCGGGGGCCCGGCGTTCAGGTGTGGCCGCCGGCGAGTTCCTGGAGCGCCGTCGCCGTCTCCGGGTCGGCGGGGAGCAAGGTCTCCACCGCCAGCTCGGAGACGGTCACGTCCATGGGCGTGTTGAACGTGGTGACCGTGGAGATGAACGACAGCACCCGCCCGTCCACTTCGAGACGCAGGGGCAGCGCGTAGGCGTAGGCGTCCGGCGCGGGCCGGCGCCCGTCCTGCCCGTCGTCCGGCACCGGGTAGGCGGAGACCTCCGCGAGCAGCCTCCGCAGCGGGGCCGTAGGCCGCAGCGCGATCTGGCGCTCCAGCCGCTCCAGCAGATGCGCCCGCCATTCCCGGAGGTTGAGGATCCGGGGCGCGAGCCCTTCCGGGTGCAGGCTCAGCCGGAGCGCGTTCATGGGCGGCCGCAGCAGGTGTTCGGGCGTGCCGCGCAGCAGCAACTGGATGCCCCGGTTGGCGGCCACCACGTCGTAGGAGCCGTCCATGACGAGCGCCGGGCTGGGTTCGTAGGCCGCGAGCACCCGGTCCAGGCTGTCGCGCAGGGCGGCCATGGCCGGGTCGTTGAGCGGCCTCTCGGTGTAGACGGGGGCGTAACCGGCGGCGATGAGCAGCGAGTTGCGTTCCCGTACCGGGACGTCCAGGTGCTCGGCGAGCCGCAGCACCATCTCCTGGCTCGGCCGGGAACGGCCGGTCTCGATGAAGCTGATGTGCCGCGCCGAACTCTCCGCCCGCAGGGCGAGCTCGAGTTGGCTGATGCGGCGCCGCTCGCGCCAGCCCCTCAGCAGGGGACCGACCGTGACGTCCTGGGTGACCCGGGGGGCGGCACTCGTCATGACTCCGACCCTAGCGGACGGGCCTCGCCGGACGGGCCTTGGCGGACGGGCCACCGGACGACCACCGTCGGCCGCCGCCGGTCGCGGTATCCGGTTGTACGGCGGAACCCGCTCGGGCAGGCTGGTGCGGAGGCCTGGCCGTGCACCGGACACGGGCCGGGTCACGCCGTGGGAGAGGGTGGGATGGAGCCGGCAGAACTCCGCCGCGCTGTCGAGGCCGCGCGGGCGACGGCCCGGGACGCGGGTCTCCGGGCCGACGACGTGGTGGTCGTCCACGACTCCGACCGGGTCGCGCTGCGGCTGCTGCCCTGCGACACCCTCGTCCGGGTCGCGGCGTCGGCGACCGCGGCCGAGGGCGCCTACGAGGTGGAGGCCGCCCGTCGCCTCGCGGACGCCGGCGCCCCGGTGGCCGGCCTCGACCCCCGGACCGGGCCCCGGCTCCACCGACGTGACGGCTTCGTCCTGTCCTTCTGGACCTACTACGCGCCGGTGGCCGGAGACATCACGCCGGCCGCCTACGCGGACGTCCTCGCCCGGCACCACGCCGCCCTGCGGAGGGCGGACCTGGACGGCCTGGCCGTGCCGCACTGCTCCGACCGTGTCGCCGCCGCCCTGGCGGAGGTGAGCGACCGGGAACGGTCCCCCGACCTGGCCGACTCCGACCGGGACCTGCTCCTCGCCACACTCGGCCGGTTCGGTGCCGGGCTCGGCCTCGACAGGTCGGCCGACCAGTTGCTGCACGGCGAGCCGCACAGCGGCAACCTCCTCCGCACGGCCGAAGGGCCGCTGCTCGTCGACCTCGTCACCTGCTGCCGCGGTCCGGTCGAGTTCGACCTCGGGCACGCCCCGGAGGACGTCGCGCCGCACTACCCGGGGGCCGACCCTGACCTGGTCGACCGGTGCCGCGCCGTGAACTGGGCGATGTTCTCCGCCTGGCGGTGGCGCGACCACGACCGGATGCCGGACCGTGAGCACTGGCGGACGGCCGGCCTCGACCTGGTCCGCACCACACTCGCCCGCCGGGGACCGGACTGATCCCCTTCCCCCCGGCCGACGAACGTGGACCACGAAGGCCCGGTCCCCGTGCCGCCGAGACCCACACTGTTGCCCCTGCCGCCCGGCGCGCGCCAACACTTCGACGCAAGGCGACGCCCGGTCAAGGTCACTCGGGCTGGGGCCCTGTCGGTCGGAGCCGGCCCGGATCCCGACCGGCCTGGCGTGCCCGGAGTTCGGAGCGGACCAGTTCCGCGCCCTCGGGGACGGTCGTGGCCACCCAGCCGCAGCGCAGTTCCTCCTCGAACGCGTCGAGGGTGACCAGGCCCCAGCAGTCGACAAGGCGGTCGGCGTAGACGAAGAGGTCGGTGAGGAAGTGGTCACCGTTCCGGATGAATATGGGGCGCCAGGTACCGGGGATGCGTGTGCCGTCCGCCACGCGGTGAGTGATGCGTCTGCCGATCATGGCGCGATGGTCCCCCATCGAACGTCGGCCGTCACGTCGTTTAGGGGCGGGGCCGACCGCAGGCGTCGGTCGGAAACGCGTTGCCCGGGCCGCAGAGCAGCTGCGACGATGCCCCTGTTTCCCACGGAGGGCACTTGTTCGTCTTCGTATGTGCGGGGTGCGGCGCCGAACTGACCGTCCCGCTGTCCCGGGTGGCGCTGCCGGTGCATGCCCACCAGACGTACGGCAACGGCGTCCAGCTCCCGGTGCTCATGGAACCGGGCACCTTCGCCGTGCACCCGGAGCCCTGGGGGCCGCCGTGGCGGACCTGGGAGGCGGTCGGCCCCGAAGAGGCGGCAGCCCGCGGCATCTACGCTCCGGTGCACGGGGTTTCCGACGCGACTGCTGGTGCGGTGGTCATCGCCCCCGGGGACGTCCGCGGCACCGTGCTCCTCCCGGGCGCAGCCGGCGGGTACTGCTGTGGCCTCGACTGGGGTGACGGCCCGAACATGGCCTGTGCGGCATGCGGTCTGCCCGTGGCGAACCGGATCGACGACTGCTCACTCTGGCAGGCGGTCTGGCTCGAACCCGACGCCGTGCACCGCCTCCCCGTCGGCGACACCGTGGCCCCGGTTCTCTCCTGGGCCGAACTGCTGGAGGAAGGCGAGGGCACACCTCCGGTCGTACCGATCAACCCCAGGTGGGGCCGGCGGCTCGGCCTGGAGCACCGGTGGTCGTGGAACCCGCAGTGGGAAGCGGCAGCCGGGCAGGCCCTGGCCCACCTGCTGGCAGCCTCGGAACGCCGCCGGGTGGCCGTCCCGGACGGCTTGGTCGCGGACGTCTTCCAACGCGCCCTCGACGCCCTCCTCCCCGCGAACGGGCCGACGCTGCGCGCCGTCCTGGCCGGACCGGGGCTGCCCGTTCCCGACGCGGACGCCGACATCGTCCTCGTGCCCACCCACCCGCAGACGGGAGAACTCTGGAGCCCGGCCGGTGCCGGCGCTTCGGCGCACCCGGTGCCGCTGCCGTTCGGGACATGGATGCCGCTGGCCTTCCCCGAGCCGCGTTCCCACCTCCGCGCCTCCAGAGCCCTGCCTGACGGCGTCCTCCGGGACGACCCGCCCCCGCCGCGACCACATCGTCTGTTCACGGCGGACGCGGACGTCTTCCGGGACACGCTCGTCCGGTTGCCGGCCGCGCGTCGCCAGTGGCTGCGCGACATTCTCGAGAACCTCACCCACCACATGCGCGCCGGCATCTTCTAGCCGACAGCACGTCTCCGGCCGGTCCACCGATCCCCCACCCGTTCGCGGCCGTCCTCCGCGGATACCTCCGCGGCCCCGTCCCCGCCGCCCCGGCGCCAGGGCCGCCGGAACGGCGCGGACACCGCGCGCCACCACGGATCGGACGGGATCTCCCCGCCCGGCTCGAACGGCTGCCCCGGCACCGGGAGGGCGATGGCCTGGCCCGCCTCCTCGGCCGCGTCGCGCGCCCACTCCGCCGGTTCCGCCCAGGGGTGGAGGGCGAGGTTGAAGGTGCCCCAGTGGATCGGCAGCAGGATCCCGCCGGGGGCGCCGCCCTGGAGGTCGAGGTGGGCGCGCAGGCCCTCCTCGGGGGTCATGTGGATGTCCGGCCAGTGCTCGGAGTACGCGCCGAGCTGGATCATGGTGACGTCGAAGGGGCCGTGCTCCGCACCGATGTCACGGAAGCCCTCGAAGTAGCCGGTGTCGCCGCTGTGGAAGACGCGGTGCCGGTCCCCCGCCACGCACCAGGACGCCCACAGGGTGTGCTGGGTGTTGCGCAGGCCGCGGCCGCAGAAGTGGCGCGCGGGGGTGGCGGTGAGGGTGATGCCGCCGACGCGGGTGGACTCGTGCCAGTCGAGTTCGCGCAGCCGGTCCGCGGGGACGCCCCAGTGCTCGAGGTGGGCGCCGACGCCGAGCGGGACGGCGAACAGGGTGTCGGTGCCGGTCAGTGCCTTGATGGTGGGCATGTCGAGGTGGTCGTAGTGGTCGTGCGAGATGACCACGACGTCGACCGGCCCGAGGGCGGCGAGCGGTACGGGGGCGGGGTGGAGGCGCCGGGGGCCCGCGAAGGTGACCGGGGAGCAGCGCCGGCCCCAGACGGGGTCGAACAGCACGCGGTGGCCGTCGATCTCCGTCAGCACCGTGGAGTGGCCGAGCCAGGTGACGCGCAGCCCGTCGGCGGGCGGGGTCGCCAGGTCCTCGAGGGTGGTGGGGTGCAGGGGCACGGGCCGTGCCGGGGCGCGCAGGGCGCGGGCCTCGCGGTCGAGGAAGCCCTTGGCGAGCTCGCGCCGGGAGGCGGGCGCGGGTGTGGTGCCGACCGGTCCGGCCGGGTTGCGGAAGACGCCGTCCGCGAAGTGGGGCGATGCCTGGATACGGGCCAGCCGCTCGCCCCGGGGCTCCGCCCCGAAGGACTCCGGGCGCAGGCCGCGCACCAGGGACGCGCCGGCGGCGGAGACGGATCGGGAAGGGGAACCGGTGTCGCTCACGGGTGGCCTCCAGCCGTGCTGCCTGTCGGGGTGTCCACGTTCCTGCTCATGCTCCTACGGACGCCGGGGCGCCGCCCGGCGTTGTCCGGGGACGGGACCGGACGCACGCGCGGCGGCCGCTCCCGCCCCCGCCGGGCGGCGGGAGCCCACGGCTCAGACGGCCCGGGTGAGCCAGGACTTGAGGTTGTCCAGGGCCAGCGCGCCCTTGGCGACGACGGTGTCGCCGGAGGACTCGCCCCGCAGCCGGCGCCCGATCCACGGCACCAGGTGTTCGCGCGCCCAGTGCACGTCGTCGAGGCGGACCTCCAGAACGCCCCGCTGCGGCAGGGGCGGCCAGGGCTGCTCCGGGTCGGCAGGGACGTCGAGGCCGAGGACCTGGCCGGCGCGGAGGGCGACCCGGGTGTGTCCCTCGGCGGAGAGGTGCAGCCGGTCGCTGTCCCAGGCGCGGCGGTCCTGGACGCTCCGCAGCGACCAGAGGTCCAGGACCCGGCAGTCGTAGCGGTCGGCGATGGCCCGGACGTGCCCGTTGTACGTGGCGATCTTGCCCCGGAGGTGCTTGAGCACCGGGACGCCGCGGGTGTCGAAGCCGGTCGCGACCAGGACGGTGCCGGCCGCCGAGGCGAGTTCGGCGACGGCCTTCTCGAAGCGCTCGGCCACGTCGTCGGGGTCGGTGCCGGGGCGCAGGATGTCGTTGCCCCCGGCGCAGATGGACACCAGGTCGGGGGCGAGCCCGCGGACCTGGGGGATCTGGTCGGCCGCGACCTGGTCGAGCAGCTTCCCGCGCACGGCGAGGTTGGTGTAGCCGAACTCGCCCTCGGGGCGCAGGTCGGCGAGGAGCACCGCGAGGCGGTCGGCCCAGCCGACGAACGTCCCGTCCGGTCCGGGGTCACCGACGCCCTCGGTGAAGCTGTCCCCGACGGCCACGTACGACCCGATCGACCCGATCGACCCCATCACTGTTCTGCTGTCATTCTTCGAATCGTCTGCCACATCGAGGCATCCTCCCCCTTCGGATGTGAGCTACGCGACCGTAGGGAGGGGTTGACGGGCGGTGAGATAGGCCACTCGTCAACTCTTTCCCAACAGCGGAATAAACGTGGGCCGTTGCGACAGGGTGCGGGCACGGGCCGCCCGGCTTCCTCGCCGGGACGCGGCGAGGGCCGTGCCCCCGGTCGGGGAGCACGGCCCTCGGTTCGCGCGCAACCGCGAGGCCCCGCAGGGGATCAGCCCAGGCTGACCCCGTGCGAGCGGAGGTAGCCGACCGGGTCCACGTCGGAGCCGTAGTCGGGCGAGGTGCGGACCTCGAAGTGCAGGTGCGGGCCGGTGACGTTGCCGGTGGCGCCGGACAGGCCGATCTGCTGGCCGACGGTCACGGTCTGCCCGGCGGAGACGGACAGCTGCGACAGGTGGGCGTACTGGGAGTACATGCCGTCCTGGTGCTGGATGACGACCTGGTTGCCGTAGGCACCGCCGTTGCCGGCGGAGACCACGGTTCCGGCGGCGATGGACTTCAGCGGGGTGCCGGTGGGCAGCGCGAAGTCGACGCCGGTGTGGTAGCCGCTGGACCACATGCTGCCCGCGGTGCGGTAGGCGGTGCCCAGGGCGGCGTCCGCGGGGGCGGTGTAGCCGCCGACGTTCGCCGCGTCGGCGACGGTCGTCTTCGGCGCGGCGGCCTTGGGGGCGGTGGCCTTGGCCTTGGCGGGCTGCTGGGCGGCGGCCTTCTTGCCGAGCTCCAGCTCGGTGCCGGGCTTGATCAGGCGGGGGTTGTCGCCGACGACGTCACGGTTGATCTTGTACAGCTGCTTCCAGCCGCCGGAGACCTTCTTCTTCTCCGCGATCTTCGACAGCGAGTCGCCCTTCTTGACCGTGTAGGTCTCGGCGGCCGTCTTCTTCGCGGCGACCGGCAGGCTCTGGGGGGCCTGCTCCGGGGCGGCGGCGTGGGCGCCGGTGGCGCCGAACAGGGGCAGGCCGAGGGCCATGGCGCCCGTGCCGGCGACGGCGATGGAGCGGGTGAGGCGCTGGACGCCGGTGGGACGGCGGTGCTTCTGACGCTTCGCGGGCATGACGTTGTCCTCTCCGTCGCCTGCGAGGTGAGCTGTCGGGTGCGGGCTGGAGATGCCCGGCCGCGCTGGGCGCGGCTTTACCCCTAGCCCGTTCCGGAGACCGGAACAGGCGCGTACCTGTGGGTCCCCCGCTCCTGCCGTGCTCGGGTTACTCGGGTGAGTGTGAGGATCCGGTCGGCGGCAGGATTCGGCGTCCGCCCGGATCGGATCGTGAACGTATGCGACCGGTGCGCAAGCGGACAAGCGCGGGATTTCCACGAACGTGCATTCTTTGTGATCACTTGAGGGCAAAACGGTCACAGAGAGTCGCCACCGCGACCACATCTCCCGCTGCGCACACGGGAGTTGCACCATGGGCACCGACGACGCTCGGTCACCGATATGAGGCTGCTCACCTGCCCACCGCCCCACATCCCGCCCCGCCAGGGCAAGTTACGCAATACCTGGACAAATGACTTTTGGGGGCTATGTCCGTAATGCGATTTTCGTGCATGCCGACTCTCGTGGTGTCCGGGTGACGGCACCCTCCTGGTCCCGCGGAGCCGTGTCGTATCGTCAGGACGCACCCGTCGGTTGCCGCGGCCGACGGGGCCCAGTGGGAGGAGCCACCGTGACGCACCAGGTCCCGTCGACCGAGCCCCAGCTCGCCGGAGTGCGGAACTTCCGGGATGTGGGCGGCATGCCCACCACGGACGGCCGCAAGGTGAGGAACGGCGTGCTGTTCCGCAGCGGCCACCTGGCGAGCGCCACCGCCGAGGACGCCGCCTTCCTCGCCTCCCTGAACCTGCACACGGTCTTCGACTTCCGCAACGACGCCGACCGGAGCCTGGAGGGCCCCGACATCACGCTGCCGGGGGTCCGCGAGGTCCGGCTGCCGCTCTCCGACCCCGCCGACGGCGCCGAGTTCTGGAAGCGGGTCCGCCGCGGCGGCATCGACGAGCTGCGTCCGCTGCTGGGCGACGGCCGGGCGGAGCAGCGCATGATCGCCTCCTACCGGGCGACCATCCTCACCCGCACCGACGAGCACTCCCGGGTGCTGCGCTCCCTCGCCGAGGACAGCGTGCCGGCGCTGATGCACTGCTCGGCCGGCAAGGACCGTGCGGGCCTGTCGATCGCGATCACGCTGCTGGCCCTGGGCGTGGAGCGGGACGCCGTCACGGAGGACTACCTGAAGTCCGGGGCCGAGCACCGGCGCTACAAGCTGCACCGGGGCGGCGAGTCCTCGGACCCGTACACGCCGGAGATCACCGAGCTGCTGAGCCCGCTGTTCGACGCCCGGCAGGAGTACCTGGGGGCGGCCTTCGAGACCATCGAGGAGACGTGGGGCGGCGTCGACGCCTACCTCGCGGAGGGTCTCGGGGTGACGCCGGAGCTGCGGGCGCGGCTGCGCGAGCGGCTGCTCGACTGACCGCGCGGAGGGGCGGGCCCGTCGGGCCCGCCCCTCCCCCGCTCAGTTGGCGCGGGCGCCCGCCTCGAAGAGCAGCCAGATGAAGCCGGCGAAGAGGTGGCCCGCCACGATGTAGACGAAGAGGCGGATCCACAGGGCACGGGGGAACTTGTCCTCGATGTTCTTCACGACGTCCCTCCGGACGGGGTCGGGTGGCCCGCGGTCGCCTCGGGTCCGAGGCACAGCGCGGCCGTGGGGCTCTGCAACAGGGTGTGGACGAACAGGAGCCCGGCGCCGTCCGGGCCCTCGGCGGCCAGGCGGTGCGGGGTGAGCGAGTCGAAGTGGGCGCTGTCCCCCGGCCCCAGCAGGTGGGACGTGTCCCCCAGGTGCAGGCGGAGCCGTCCGGTGAGGACGTGCAGCCACTCCTCGCCCGGATGGACGCGGACCACCTGGTCCTGGGGGCCGCCGCGGTGCGGGATGCGGACCCGCAGGGCCTGCATGGCGCGGCCGGGCGCCCCCGCCGGCCAGTAGCTCCACCCCCCGGCACGGGTCTCCAGGGCGTCGGCGCCCCGGACCACCGACTCGCGGTCGGGGGCGGTCTCGCCGAGCAGTTCGGAGACGGTGGTGCCGTAGACCCGGGCGAGGCCGAGGAGCACGGGGAGGGAGGGCTGCCGGTGGCCCGTCTCCAGACGGGAGAGGTGCGCCGGGGAGAGGTCCGCGGCCCGGGCCGCGGCCTCGAGGGTCAGGCCCGAGCGGTGACGGAGCGCGCGGAGCGTCGGAGCTACGCTGGGAAGGTCTCCCGGGGGGCCGGGAGTCGCGGCGGACATACCGCCATTCAGCCACGGACTTGCCCCAGGGGCAAATCTCTTGCCCCAGAGGCAAACCAAGCGGGCAATCCACACCGTCAGACCACGCGGGCAGATCACGCGGGCAACAGACGCGGGCAGACCACGCACCGCCCTTGCGGCGCCCCAGGGCTCCCCGTCGTCCGTGCGAGCCCTCCCCGGCGGGCGGGGCGGCGCGTCCTCAGCGGTTGGCGACCGCCTGTCGCATCAGGTGGCGCCCGAAGTCCCACACGAGCCCGCCCTCGTGCGCGTCGTCCATCACGGCCGTGAACGCGGTCACGAACCGCTCCACCTCCCGCTCCCCGATGATCAGCGGCGGAATGAGCTTGATCACCTCGAGGTGGTCGCCGGAGACCTGCGTGAGGATCCGGTGCCGCCGCAGCAGCGGGCCGACGACCATCTGCGCGAAGAGCCCCTTCCGCGCGGCCTGCAGCATCGCCCACCGGCCGCGCAGCTTGAGCGAGCGGGGCCGGCCGAACTCGATGCCGATCATCAGTCCCCTCCCCCGCACGTCGGCGAGCAGCTCGTACCGCTCGGTGAGCGCCGCCAGCCGGGACCGCAGGAGCTCCCCCGTCGCCCGCGCGCCGGCGACGATCTGGTCGTTCTCGATCACCGAGAGCACCGCGAGCCCCGCCGCCATCGCCTGGGCGTTGGAGCCGAAGCTGGCGGAGTGGACCAGCACCCGGTCCAGGGAGGAGTACACCTTCCGGAAGATCCACTCCTTCCCCAGCGTCGCCCCGACCGGCACGTAGCCGCCGGAGAGCGCCTTGGCCACGCACACCAGGTCCGGTTCCACGCCCTCCTCGTGCTGGTGGGCGTAGAAGTCCCCGGTGCGCCCGAGACCGGTCTGCACCTCGTCGGCGATCAGCAGCGCCTTGTGCCGCCGCAGCAGGTCCTGGGCCGCGCGCAGGTAGCCCGGCGGCGCCTCGTGCACGCCCTTGCCCTGGACGGGCTCGACGATCAGCGCGGCCACGTCGCCCCGGGCCAGCTCCCGCTCCAGGGCCCCGAGGTCGCCCAGCGGCACGGCGGTGTCGGGCAGCAGGGGGCCGAAGCCGTCCCGGAAGCCCGCCTCGCCGTTGACCGACAGGGAGCCGGTCGTCAGGCCGTGGAAGGAGTGGTCGCAGTGCAGGATCCGCGGCCGTCCGGTGGCCCGGCGGGCGAACTTCAGGGCGGTCTCCACCGCCTCGGTGCCGCTGTTGCAGAAGAAGACGCGCTCCAGGTGCGGGCTGTGGGCGAGCAGCCGCTCGGCGAGGAGGCCGGGCAGCGGCGGGCAGTCGAAGCGGGTGAGGTCGGCGAGTTGGGCGTCGAGGACGTCGTGGAGCGCCTTGCGGACGACCGGGTGGTGGCGGCCGAGGCCCATCACGCCGAAGCCGGCCAGCATGTCCAGGTAGTCGTTGCCCTCGGCGTCCCAGAAGTACGCGCCCTCGGCCCGTTCGTACACCTTGTCGAAGCCGAGGGTGCGGAGCATCCGCGGGAGCTGGTGGTTGAGGTACCGCTCGTGCAGGGCGTACCGCTCGCCGGACCGTTCGGCGAGCAGGGCGGCGAGGTCGAACCCGGTCACGGCCGCGGTTCCGCGGCGGCGACGGCGGCCGGCTCCGCCGCCTGCGGCCGGTTGGCCCTGTTGGTGGCCACCGTGTCCCGCAGGGCGCGCAGGGACTCCTTGAGGGACCCCATGGTGGCGAGGACGGCGGTGGGCTCGTACCCGCAGTGCGCCATGCAGTTGGCGCAGCGCGGGTCCTTGCCCCGGCCGTACTTCTCCCAGTCGGTGTCCTCGACCAGCTCGCGGTAGGTGGGGACGTACCCGTCGCTCATCAGGTAGCAGGGGCGCTGCCAGCCGAAGAGGGAGTAGTTGGGGATGGCCCAGGCGGTGCAGTCGAAGTCGGCCCGGCCCTCGAGGAAGTCGAGGAAGAGCGGCGAGTGGTTGAGCCTCCAGCGCCGGCGGTTGCCGCCGGAGAACGCCTTGCGGAAGAGCTCGCGGGTCTGCTCGACGCCGAGGAAGTGTTCCTGGTCGGGTGCCTTCTCGTAGGCGTAGGCGGGCGAGATCATCATCTCGTCCACCTGGAGGTCGTCGTTGAGGTAGTCGAGCACCTCGACGACGGTCTGCGGGGTGTCGGTGTTGAAGAAGGTCGAGTTGGTGGTGACCCGGAAGCCGCGCGCCTTGGCCTCGCGGACCGCCGCCACCGCCTCGTCGAAGACGCCCTCCTTGGCGACGGAGGCGTCGTGCCGCTCGCGCAGGCCGTCGATGTGCACGGCGAAGGCGAAGTAGCGGGAGGGCTCGAAGAGGTCCAGCTTCTTGCGCAGCAGCATGGCGTTGGTGCACAGGAAGACGTACTTGCGGCGGGCCACGAGCTGGCGGACGATCTCGTCGATCTGCGGGTGCATCAGCGGCTCGCCGCCGGCGATGGACACCATGGGCGCGCCGGACTCGACGACGGCGCCGACGGCCTGGGCCACCGGCATGCGCTGTTTGAGGATCCCGGCGGGATGCTGGATCTTGCCGCACCCCTCGCACTTGAGGTTGCAGGCGAAGAGCGGCTCCAGTTCCACGATGAGCGGGAACCTGTCGCGGCGGCGAAGTTTCTGTCGGGCCAGATATGTAGCGACCGTGACGGACTGGCGCAGCGGCATGGCCATCTGGGCTCACCTCCTGGGGGGCGGCAGGGAACGGTGCCATTCGAAGAACGCCGGGAGTACCCGGCGAAGGACATGGAACGCCGTTATTCCACCCTGAAGTGTCCCGATTCGTACAAGTTCGTGCTCCGGGGTGTCCACGACCACCCGGACGGCGGCAACCGGACGGGCTCCGGCGCGGACTGCGGCCAGGAGCGTGGCGGCGGACTCCATGTCGGCGGCGACCGCTCCCCGGGCCCGCAGCGCGGAGCGTTCCGCGCCGCGGACCACGTGGTCCGTCCCGGTGAGGACGCCGGTGTGGACGGTGCGCCCGGGCAGGGTCCGGGCGAGTTCCTTGACCAGCGTCTCCGTCCCGGCGCACCGGACGCCGCCGTGCGGATCGCGGGTCTCCTCGGCGACGACGAGGTCGCCGGGGCGCATGCCGGGGGTGAGCCCGGCGCAGAAGCCGGTGGCGAGCACGGCGGCCTCGCGCAGCCCGTCGCCGCGGAGGACGCCGGTGACCGAGCGCCGGGCGGCGGCGCCGCCCATGCCGGTGCGCAGCACGGTGACGGGTCCGGCGGGCCCGCCGCCCCGGCCCGTGGCGCGGGCGCCCGCGCGCAGGGCGAGCTGCTCGATGCCGAGCGCGCAGGCGACCAGCAGGGGGGCCGGGGCGGCGGGCCGCCGGGCGCCGGTGGCGCCCATCAGCGGGCCTTCGCGGCGAAGGGTTCCCCGTGCAGGTACCGGCCGAGGGCGGTGAGCGGGAACACCTGCCGGTAGAGGTGGTAGTTGATCGAGAAGTCCCACGGGAAGCCGGTGCCGGTGAACTGCGGTTCGTCCCAGGTGCCGTCCTCGCGCTGGGTGGCGGCCAGCCAGGCGACGCCGCGGGCGACGGCCTCGGACTCCCGCTCCCCCGCGGCCAGCAGGGCCATCAGCGCCCAGCCGGTCTGCGAGGCGGTGGAGTCGCCGCGGCCCGCCCACCGGCCGGGTTCGGGGTAGGAGCGCAGGTCCTCGCCCCAGCCGCCGTCGGCGTTCTGCACGTCGCGCAGCCAGGCGACGGCCCGGCGGATCGCGGGGTGCCCGGTGGGCAGTCCGGCGGCGACCAGGGCGGGCACCACGGATCCGGTTCCGTAGACGTAGTTGACGCCCCAGCGGCCGAACCAGCTGCCGTCGGGCTCCTGTTCGCGCAGCAGCCAGTCGACGCCCCGCAGGGTGCGGGGGTCGTCGGCGTGCCCCTCGACGGCGAGCATCTCCACCACGTGGGCGGTGACGTCGGCGGACGGCGGGTCGACGACCTCGCCGAAGTCGCAGAACGGCAGCTTGTTGGGCAGCACGGTGGTGTTGTCGACGTCGAAGGCGCCCCAGCCGCCGCCGGCGGACTGCATGCCGAGGTTCCAGCGGACCCCGCGGGCGACGGCGTGCTCCACCCGCTCCGGGTCGTGGTGCCGCACCCGGCGGAGCGCGAGGACCACCTCGGCGGTGTCGTCCATGTCCGGGTAGTTGTCGTTGTGGAACTCGAACGCCCAGCCTCCGGGCGGCAGTCCGGGCCTGCGGACGGACCAGTCGCCGGGCCGCACGACCTGCTCCCCGAGCATCCAGTCGGCCGCCTTCACCAACTGCGGGTGGTCGGCGGGCAGTCCGGCGTCGGCGAGGGCGGTGACGGCGAGGCAGGTGTCCCAGACGGGCGACTGGCAGGCCTCGATCATCCGGGAGCCGTCCTCCCGCCGGACCGCGAACCGGTCCAGGGCCTCGATGCCGGCCCGCATGACGGGGTGGCCGAGGTCGTAGCCGACGAGGTGGAGGGCGATGAGGGAGTACACGTGCGGGGGCTGGATGCCGCCCCAGCAGCCGTCGTTCTCCTGGCGTTCGACGATCCAGCGGGCGGCGGCGTTCACGGCGGCGCGGCGCAGCGGGCGCGGGGCGACCTTCCGGTAGCGGCGCAGCGCGTCGTCGAGGCGCTGGAAGGCGGCGTCCCAGCCGGCGGCGGTCGCGCGCCGCGCGGGCGGGCGGGGACCGGCGGGGCCGGCGCGGAGTTCGTCGAGCGCGAACGGCGCGGGGCGCACCGGGCGTTTCGCGGAGACGACGGTGAGCGGCACGACGGTCTGGCGGGCCCAGCAGCCGAAGTCGTAGATGTTGAGCGGGAACCACTTCGGCAGGAAGATCATCTCGGGGGGCAGTTCCGGCAGGTCCTGCCAGCGCCACCAGCCGAAGAGGGCGAGCCAGATGCGGGTGAAGACTCGGGTGGCGGCGATGCCGCCCTGCTCGCGGATCCAGGCGGCGGCGCGCGCCATGTGGGGGTCGTCCGGCGCGTCCCCGGCGAGGCGGAGGGCGACGTAGGCCTCCACGGTGGTGGAGAGGTCGCCGGGGCCGCCGTGGAAGGTGGCCCAGGTGCCGTCCTCGCGCTGCTGTCCGCGGACGTGGAGGGCGGCGGCCCGGGCGGTGTCCTCGTCGAGGATGCCGAGGAACTGGCGCAGCAGCAGGTCCTCGGCGTCCATGGTGACGTTGGTCTCCAGGTCGCCCTTCCACCAGCCTTCGGCGTCCTGGGTGGCCAGCAGGAACTCGGTGGCGCGCCGGGCGGCGAGGGCGGCCGCCTCCCGTGGGCCGGCCGCGCCGTCCCCGGGAGGACGGGCGGTGGCGCCGGCCGGAACGGTTCCGGTTCCGGCCGGCGGGTCGGCGCGGCTGGGCAGCGCGCCGGTGCTTCCGTCGGTTGTCGCGGTCATGGCTTCCCCTTCCTGCAGTGACGTCTCTGCTGCGGGTCCGCCGTCGGCCGGCTCCTCGGGAAGCCGCCCGGCGACTACGCGATGCTCGGACCTTCCGGGATCATCTCGTGCGAACCACCACGAAGTCGGCGAGCGCCACGAACTGTTCCCGCACACGGGTGGGCATGCGCACCTCGTCGAGGGCCTGGAGGGCGACGGCGTGCTGGCGGCGGGCCTCGTCGGCGGTCCAGGCGCGGCCGCCGGCCTCCTCGATCAGGGCGGCGCGGGCGGCGAACTCCTCCTCGGAGAAGTCCTCCGGGCCGCCGTCGCGGGCGTCGGCGGTCCTGGCGTCGGCGGCGAGGATGTCCGCGAGCTTCTCGGAGGCGGGACCGCCCGCGGCGAGGGCGGCGACGACCGGGAGGGACTTCTTGCGCTGGCGCAGGTCGCTCCAGGTCTGCTTGCCGGTGGACTCCGGGTCGCCCCAGATGCCGAGGAGGTCGTCGACGGCCTGGAAGGCGAGGCCGAGGTGGTAGCCGTACCGCTCGAGGGCGTCGGCCGTGCGGTCGTCGGCGCCGCCGAGGACCGCGCCGATGGAGCAGGCGCAGGCGAGGAGGGCGCCGGTCTTGTTGCCCTCCATCTCCAGGCACTCGTCCACGGTGACCCGCTCGCGGTGCTCGTAGGAGATGTCCTGGGCCTGCCCGTCGATCAGGGCCCGGCTGGCGGCGGTGAGGCGGCGGGTGGCGCGGCCGGCCTCGACCGTGCCGAGTTCCAGCAGGACCTCGTTGGCGAGGGCGAACAGGGCGTCGCCGACCAGGATGGCCTGGGCGGGGCCGTGCACCTTCCAGACGGTGTCGCGGTGGCGGCGCTGCTCGTCGCCGTCCATCAGGTCGTCGTGGAGGAGGGAGAAGTTGTGGACCAGTTCCACGGCGACCGCTCCGGGCACGCCCACCTCGGGGGCGGCGCCGGCGGCCTCGGCGGACATCACCGCGAGCGCGGGCCGCACGGCCTTGCCGCCGTCACCGGCGGCCGGGTTGCCGTCGGCGTCGATCCAGCCGAAGTGGTAGGCGGCGACGGTGTCCATGGGCGCCGCGAGGCGGTCCACGGCGGCCCTGAGCACCGGTGTGGCCAGCGTCCGGCCGCGCTCCAGCAGCGCGGTCACGTCCACCGCGTCGGCAGCCTTCTCGGCCGGGGGCACAGTGGGCACAGTCTCTCCTCGTGTGGTGACAGGGATGGGGGGCACGGCGCCGCCGGCGGGGGCGCTCACCGGGCGGGGCCCGGCAGCGTTCCGGCGGGCGCCGGGGCGGGTTCGAATCCGTGGCGGGCGGCCCGGGTCCGGCCGAGGGCGGCCAGGGCCGCGTCGGCGGCGGTGACGCCGCTACGGACGGCGCCCTCCATGGTCGCGGGCCATCCGGTGGCGGTCCACGCGCCGGCCAGGGCGAGCCCGGGCAGCCGGGTCCGCGCGCCGGGCCGCAGCCGCCCCACGCCGGGGGCCGGGGCGAAGGTGGCGGCGCGTTCCCGGGTGACGAAGAAGTCCCGCACCCGGGCGCCGCGGGTGAGCGGCAGCAGCTTCGCGAGCTCCGGCAGGTACCGGTCGCGCAGCTCGGAGACCGGGGCGTCGATGTCGTCGTGGGCGGCGGACTGGGACAGCGCCAGGTACTGGCCCTCGTCCAGCCCGGAGGAGTCGGTGCGGTCGAACACCCACTGGACGGGCGTGCCCAGTCCGGCCACGAAGGGCGCGTCGAGGACCTTGCGGTCGTAGACCACGTGGACGTTGACGATGGGCGAGTGGCCGATCTCCAGGAGGCGTCCCGGATCGGTGAGGGCGCCGTCGGGCAGCAGGGCGTGGGTCTCGCGGGGCGGCACGGCCAGGACGACGGCGTCCGCGTCGAGCGTCTCCCCGGCGTCGGCCCCCTCGGCGAGGGCGACCCGCCAGCGGCCGTCCTCGCCCCGGCCGAGCGCGGTGGCCCGGGCGCGGGTGCGGACGCGGACGCCCGCGGCCTCCAGCGCCCGGCGGGCCAGCGTGTCGTGCAGGTCGCCCAGCGGGACGCGGGCCCAGCCGATGTCGGCGGCGCCGGCGTCCGAGAGCAGCCCGGTGCGCAGCACCATGGCGGCCAGCCCCAGCGACGCGTCGTCGGCCCGGGCGTTCAGGGTGGCGACGCCGATGAGGTCCCACAGCGCGGCGACGGCGCGCGGCGACTGCCCGTGGGCGGCCAGCCAGCTGCCGAAGTCCCGTTCGTCCAGGACCGGGTCGTCGGGGTCGAGGCGGTACAGCGCGGCGGCCGCCCGGCCCACCCGGGCGCGGTCGGCGAGCGTCAGGTGCGGGTAGGCGGTGAGGCTGCGGCCGAGGTGGAGGGGGACGGGCAGCCGGTCGCGCCGCAGCCGGCCCAGCCGGCGGCCCGCCGGGCGGGCGACGTCGATGACGGGCACGTCGAGACGTTCCTGCAGCGGCGCCAGTCCGGCACCGCCGACGCGTTCCAGGAACCAGCGGTAGGCCGTGCAGCAGCGCAGGTACACGTGCTGCCCGTTGTCCACGGTGAGGCCGCCGCGGCGGAAGGAGAAGGCGAGGCCGCCGAGCCGGGGCCTGCCCTCGAGCAGCGTCACCCGCACGCCGGCGTCGGCGAGGGACAGCGCGGCGGTGACCCCGGCCAGGCCGCCACCCACGACGACGGCCCGGCCCCCGGTGGTGTGGCGGGTCATCGCGCCCCTTCCCTGTCGGCCGGAGAGCGCATCAGGAAGGCCTCCTGACCGCGCGCCGGGTGACGGTGCGGGCGTCCAGACCGGACAGGCCGCGCACCGCGACGTACGCCTTCTCCCGGCCGGGCAGCGACACCCGGCCGCGGAGCACGGCCTCCGGGTCGCGCTCGATGCGGTCGAGGAGCCGCCGGTAGATCCCGGCCATGGCCGCCACGCAGGCGCCGCTGCGCCGGTCCAGCATGGGCAGCAGCCGGTAGCCCTCGGCGAACAGGGCGCGCGCCCGGCGGACCTCGAAGTGGACCAGCCCGGCGAAGTCGGAGCCGGCCGGCGGGAGCGGCCCGGCGAACCCGGCGGAGCAGCCGAACTTCTCCAGGTCCTCGGCGGGCAGGTAGGTACGGCCGTCCTCCGCGTCCTCACGGAGGTCGCGGAGGATGTTGGTGAGCTGCAGCGCGAGTCCGAGCGTGTCGGCGTACTCGGGCGCGCGTTCCACCTCACGCGCCCCGGGGTCGGCGCCGAACACGCCGAGCGAGAGCCGGCCGATCGCCCCGGCGACACAGCGGCAGTAGCCGGCCAGGTCGTCCCAGGTCGCGTAGGTCGCGCCGTGGACGTCCATGACCACGCCGTCGATGAGTTCGTCCAGGCCGCCCAGCGGTATCGGGAAGACACCCGCCGCGTGCGCCAGGGCGACGGCCACCGGGTCGGTGTCGTAGTCGTCGACGTGGCCGTCGCGGATCCGGTCGAGCAGCGCCCGGGTCTCCTTCAGGCGCAGCGCCTTGGTCTCGGGCGGCAGGTCGCCGTCGCCGATGTCGTCGACCCGCCGGGAGAAGGCGTACAGGGCCGACATGGCGCGGCGCTTGGCCTCGGGCAGCAGGCGGATGCCGTAGGCGAAGTTGCGCGCCTGCCGGCCGGTGACGGTCTCGCAGTAGCCGTAGGCGGCGAGCACCGGCGCGGACACGTCTCGCTGGGGGTCCACGGTCGGGATCACCTCTCTCCTCGCAGGATCACGCCCGCCTCGCGCAGCAGGCGTGCCCTGCCGGGCCTGGGCGGGCCGGGCAGCACGTCGAACCCGGCCGCGGCGACGGCGGACAGGGCCGCCCGTCCTCCGGCGGTGAAGCCGGCCAGCAGCAGCCTCAGCCGGCCGGTGACGCTCGCGACCAGCGGCACGCCCTCGTCCAGCAGGGTCCGCGCCCGGTCGGCCTCGAAGGCGATCAGGGCGCGGACGGAGGCGTTGGCGGTGGGTGCGGCGAGGGCGGTCTCGTCGACGTGGAACCGCTTCATGTCCTGGGCGGGCAGGTAGATCCGCCCGCGCTCCAGGTCCTCGCGGACGTCCTGGATGTGTTCGACGATCTGCAGTCCGGTGCACACCGCGTCGGACCGGCGGATCCGTTCCGGGGTGGCGGTGCCGGTGACGGCGAGGACCAGGCGGCCGACCGGGTTGGCGGAGAGCTCGCAGTAGGCGAGCAGGTCGTCCCAGGTCTCGTACCGGGTGATCTGCTGGTCCTGCCGGTTGGCGGCGACGAGGCCGAGGAACGGTTCGGGGGTCATACCGGCCCGCCGGACGATCGGCGCCAGGGCGGCGACCAGCGGGTGGTGGGCGGTCCGGCCGTCGAAGAGGCGGCCGAGGTCCGCCTCGAGGGCGTCGAGCATCGCGATCCGGTCACCGGCCGCCGCGGGGCCGACGCCCAGGAGGCGGGCGTCCTCGCCGCCGGGGGCGAGGTCGCCGTCGCCGATGTCGTCGACCAGACGGGCGAAGCCGTAGACGGCCATCAGGTCGTCGCGCCAGGCGCGGGGCAGGAAGAACGGCGCCACGGGGAAGTTCTCGTCCGCCGCCTTGCCGAGGGTCTGTTCTCCAGGACGCGGCGCCGCCGCGCGCCTCACCACGCGCGGCCCTGGACGGTGCCGGCGGATCCTGCGGGCCGGGGAGCTGCCGTAGCCATCGCCGTCATGTCTCCCGTTCTACACTGTGGATCTAAATCGCACTATTTCGGACACGCCGCCCGCAGGGCAAGGCGTGTCGGTGCGAGGGATACGCCGATTCGTCATCGCTTGCCGTGATTGCGGCGTCACCCCACCCTACGTGGCGCCGTCCGGGCGGCACGCAGGGGGGTCACCGTCGGTCACCACGGCCCCGCGGGCGGGGGCGGAACGCGGAGCGCCGCGCCCGCGCGGGGCGGGGGCGGCCCGCCCCCCCCCCGGGT
>NZ_JBSFVZ010000024.1:0-53396 GCF_053592575.1 Streptomyces sp. NPDC002640
CCGCTACGAGCGCAAGGCCGAGCACTTCCTGGCCTTCGTCGGTATCGCCGCGGCCCTCATCGGCTACCGCCGACTTACCAAGTGAAACGACGTCTTAGGGGAGGGGGAAACAGTGATAGAGCCATGACCGAATGTCAGCACACTGGAGGGCGTCAGTCACCGGTACGGCGGAACTTTCACGTTTCCGTCCAGGCGTCTCACGAGCTGTCGCCCTCCTCCTCCAGAGCCGCAGCAATTTTGGCGTTGGCCGCTTCCTCGTTGCCGTCGATGCAGCCGTGGTAACGGCGGTGGATCACTTCGGGCGAGTTGCCAACTCGTCTGACCACTTCGGCAATTGGCACCCCTGCGTTCGACCATCGGGTAATGCAGGCATGGCGGAGGTCATACGGACGGCCCGCCAGCGGCGAGGTGACCCGGCTGGGCGGGAGCACGTACTCCCGAGCTTCCTCCCACACCCGCCAGTAGGTGGACGATCCGACTACGCCACCGCGCTCGTTTCCGAACACCCGGCCTTCCCTGGCTGTCCCGAAGGTCTGCAAGTGGGTTCGAAGGATGGCGACCAAGACGGGCGGGATGGGCACTGGCCGGTCGCTGTTGGCCTCACGAGCCTGCAACCCTCGGCGATCGTGCCGCTCACCGGAATCGGTCCATTGCTTCCCCGAGACGGGACGCGTCTCCCTCAGGGTCAGCGCCCCCCAGCCGGACGCCGGAAGGTGGCAGTCGACGTGCGTGAGCCCCACCGCCTCAGCGGGGCGCAGGCCGGCGTAGTACAGGACCGCGTAGAAGGCCACCAGGCGCCGCCCTCGGCAACGATCCCACGATCCGACGTAGGAAACGGCCGTGAGCAACTGGCGGGCCTGTGTGGCGTTTACCAGGACGCGACGGTCGACTGTGTCGCTCGACCCGGCCTGCCGCCGCATGGTGCGCTGGAGGGGATTGTCCGGGAGCCCTCCTTCCTCACAGCCCTTGCACTACACGCCGGACGGTGGCCACGACTACAGTCCGTATCTAAGCACGGCTCGCGCCACGCACGGTAGCCGCTACATGCCGCCCATCCGCTACAGGAAACGCATCCCTGACCTGCGGTGTAGCGGATGTAGCGGATGTAGCGGCCTCTGGAGGGAGGAGAGGCCGGGTACGCCGCCCGTGACGCACAGCAATGACGACCGGCCCAGCGGTAGCCGCTACCGCTACCCGTTCCCGCTACCCCGATCAGGCCCCCTGACCTGCACGGTAGCGGCAGTAGCGGAAGTAGCGGCCCTCAGAGGGTGCCCCCGACTCCCGCGCCCGCAACCGCCCACAGTGGGGAGCTGCCCACCTCACCCCACACGGCACAAACGGAATGACCGCACCGGCTGTTCAGGGAGGCACGGACATGCCGTTCTCGATGCACCCAGAAGGGGTCTCCGGGGGGTCTGACCTGTATGCCTCCCCGCCTCCCTAGACCGTGATCTACGCAGGTCAGATACGGGGAGGCACGCAGGGAGAACTCCCTGCCTCCCCGGCACCTCCCTGCGCGCCTCCCCGTACAAGCGGAGCGTCTCCGACCTGTCGACGGCTGGACGCGCTCCCGCGACGCGGCCCACCCGCCGACAGGTTGGGAGCTCCCGCGCACTCGCACCTGTCGGGCGGAATAGGAGGTCGCAGTCAAGGGGGCGCTAACAGCTAACACCCTGGTCACCGCCAGTGCTGGACGCTAGCGGGGCCGCTAACGTTAGCGGGCCCTGCTGCTATCGGCTTCGGCAGCGCGCGGGCACGGCGACCGACCACAGCGTGCAGTGGCCACCGGCCAGCCGTCGAGTGGCCACACAGCCCCGCAGTCAACGTCGGTCCTGACAGCGAAGCGGGGGCGCAGTCGACCGCGCCGGCTCCTGCGCCCCATCTGCGATACAGCTACGCTCCGCGTCTCACTCGCGGTGGAAGAAACTGCTGCTCAGCGCCCGATCAGAGACCGAATACCGGACGGCCTCCGGAGCCGTGTGCGCAGGTTCGAAACCTGCCGGGGGCACCTTGCAGAAGGTGCCTAAGACCCCGCCATCAGCGCCAACGCTGAGGACGGGGTCTTTGCGTATGTGCAGATAGGTGCCGCCGGGAGCGGCTGTTACGGAGACCGGCTGTCTGACGAGCTGAGTCGAGCACCACCGAGTCCCCCCGGCCCGCTACCCAGAAACCCCGGTAGCGGGCGAGGATGCCTACCCGTACTCGTGGAGCACGTCTGCGATGCACCGATGCGCGATGCCCTGCTGTTCGGCGAGGCACTCCGCGCGGCAGGTCAGCGGGACTGCGGCGCTGTCGCCAGCGCGCTCGGCTACTTGGGTCCGGATGATGCCGACGTTGCGCCGTGTCGCCGGCGCCTCACGTCCCCGGGTCATTCTGTTCGATGACTGCTGGTCGCGATCGGGCCAGGCGCGGGCGTGCTGCCCACCCTCCCCTGCTGCAGCGCCCGAACGAGGCGCACGTACTTCGGCGGCTCCGCTTCATACGCACGAGCGCGGCCTAACAAGATCGGCCAAGTCAACAGGTAAGCAGCCTGGAGGCACTTCCCCGTGAGCAATGGGCGAGGGGCAGCTGTCCATCACGCCGGCCAGGCATCAGCGACCACGAAGGAGACGACCGTTCCGCCGAGGTGGCTGGGCCCGCAGTGCCAGGAGTCCGCGATGGAGTCGACCAGGAGCAGCCCTCGCCCGTGGGCCTCGTCCGCCTCTGGGTACCGCAGCCGCACGTTCGCCGGGAAGCCCGGGTTGTGCACGTCGACACGGAGCGAGTTTCCCTCGCGATACCACTCGACCCGCACCAGCCACGGATCATCCGCCTTCCCGTAGCAGATAGCGTTGGTCACCAGCTCCGAGATCATCAGCGTGCAGTCGTCGATGGAGCAGACCGGGCTGTACGGGGCGATGAACCTCCGAAACCAGCGCCGCGCACGAGAAACGGACTCAGGCTCCGGATGCAAGGTCATCGCTCCCAGCCGCGGCGCGTCCTCACAGGGGAAGCGGTCAATCGTGTAGGCCATACGTGCTCACTCCTCGCCGCTGCCGTCACGGTCGAGGCAGCACTGCTCCACGGCACGGTCACGGCCATTGGCTGCGGAGGGCGGCAGCCCCAGTCGGCAGCCGACGTGCTTCCATCCGCGTCTCCACCACCCGCAGCAAGCCGGCCGCGCAGCATGCATCGGCCGCCGAGTCGCCGCAACGTGCCCCTTTTCCAAGTGGCCTTAGCCACTTACTGGATGGTGGCATTAGCCACTTCGGGAAGCAAGCGGTTCGCTGGAACTGGCGAGTCGCCCTCAGGTGAGCGGGTAGCCCTGTTCGAACGCCCAGCGGTGCGGCGGGTAGGTGGCTTCGGCGAACTCCAGGGGCCGGTCCTGGAGATCAAAGACGACGTGATGCACGACGAGCACTGCGGCCCCCGGCTCCAGCCGCAGGTCGTCCGCCTCCTCGTCCGTGGCAGCCCGAGCACACATCCGGTCTTCCGCGTAACTGCCTTGGCGCCCCGTCATACGCTCGACGTACATGAGGGTCCCTTCCTGGATCCGCTCGGGGTCCAGGAGCTTCGGCGCCCGCTGCCCTACATCCGCGGCGAACCACGACGTGGACAAGTTGATCGGACCGTCCTGGTTGTTCGTCACCCGTCGGCGGTGCACGGCTCGGCGATCCTTCACCAGCCCCAGCGCCTCGGCGACGTAGTCCGGAGCCTCCAGCCAGCCGGTCGATGTGATCACCGCATACTCTCCGGGCGTGTAGATCTTCCCGGTCTGCCGTGCGCGTCCGTACAACTCGCGGGCCCGTCGGTTCACTTCGAGGCTGCGCACGTACGTCCCCGAGCCCTGACGCTTCTCCACCAGGCCCTGGTGGCTCAATGCCTCCAAGGACCGCGCAGCCGTGGGGCGGGACACCTTCCAGTCCGCGGCGAGCTGCCGTTCCGAGGGAACCTCGTCCCCCGGTCGCAGGTCACCCCGAAGAATCTGATCACGGATGTAGTGGGCGATCTGGAGATACTTCGGCTGGGCTTCTTCGATGTGCGGCATCTCCCCTCCCTTCCTCGTCCAAGTGGCTATGGCCTTTGGCCACTATAGGGTGAGTGGCCAACACGTGAATCCGTACTCTGAGCGCATGACGCGGTTGATCGTCGCAGCAGGAGGAGGGGGCGACGCAGTCGCCGCCGCCATGCTTCATGCCGCCCTCTACGGCGACGCGGGCCAGGCCGTGATCCTCACGTACGCATGGGATCGCCTCCTGGTCGACCCCCTCCCAGGACCGCGAGGAGCCGGCAGCTTCACGCGACTCGAACGCGTCACTCAATCCGTCTGGTCGGTGCCGGCCGAGGCGCAGCCGATGGCCCCGGCGGGCTCCACACTCCCCCGACTCGCGGCAGAGCTCCCGCACACACTGGCTCTGCTCGACCCGCACCACGGCGCCGAGGGCATCACCCGCCAGATCGAAGAGCTGGTGTCCCAACTGGCGCCGGCCTCGGTCGATCTGCTCGACGTCGGCGGTGACATCCTCGCCCAGGGTGGCGAACCCACCCTCAAGAGCCCACTCGCCGACGCCCTCACCCTCGCCGCCTGCTGCCAGGCCAACACCCCGATCCGCCTCCTGGTCGCAGGCCCCGGACTGGACGGTGAAATCTCCCCCGCCGACCTGCGCCCCCTGTTCGGCACTCCCGTCCACACCTTCACGGCCGAGGACGTGGAGGCGATCGGCAGCATCCTGGAATGGCACCCCTCAGAGGCCACTGCCATGCTCGCCGCAACAGCCAGAGGTGCCCGCGGGATCTGCGAGGTGCGCGACGCCGGCCTTCCCGTGCCCCTCACCGACGAAGGACCCACGGTCCACGAAGTCGATTTGGACGAGGCGGTCAGCCGCAACACTCTGGCCCGCGCCATCATGACAACCGCCACCCTGGACGAGGCCGAGGCACACAGCCGCGAGATCTGCGGCTTCTCGGAGATCGACTACGAACGCGACAAGGCAGCACGGCTCACCGAGCGGCCGCCGACGAAGCTGGACCCCGACGACGTACTGGCTCGACTCGACCAGTTCCAGAGGGAGGCGCGAGCCCGCGGAGTCACCCATACGACGTTCCGCCACATCACCGAGGCCCTGAACCTCAGCGGCTCCCACAGGGACGCCCTACGTCAACTGCTCATCAGCAGACGCCCGGAGCAGTACGCAGATCCCCTGTGGCGCGTCCCTTCCGACGACTGAGTTACAACCTTTTTCACGAGTTCGCGCCCGGCGGCGCTCCGCTACGCCGAAGCGCCCTCGATGGACTGGGTCATGGACAGCCCCTCCGGCATCCGCGCCCAGCGGCTCCCGGCCGAGGGCATCGAGGAACCGGTGCTCCTGAGTGGAGTGGTGGGCGTGCGACCCGGAGAGCAGCACGCAGGTTGGCGAAACTTTCGAGAAGTCCGAACACATTCTCGCCTCGCGTGGCACGGAATGCCACCTAGCGGAGATGCGGGGACGGTCGATTCTTTGCCTAAGCTGGGGTGATGCCGGTTCAGGGCATTGCGGCCGCGCTGGATACGTTTCCGAAAGAATGTCGAAAGCGTTGACAGGTCCATGCGGCTCTACGAAAACTGTGGCCCGCCGACGACCGAGGTCCGTCGTCCCGCTCGCCGCGTCGGGTGAGCGGGGACGCCTGTCGGTCGGTACCGCACGACGGCGGGTGCCCCCGCCACGTTCCACGCAAGGCCGCCGGGCGGCAACAGTCGTCCGGTCCCCCACCTGCCTTCATCCGGAGGACAGCATGCGCAAGGACGACGGCACGCAGCAGCAGGACCAGAGCCGGCAGAGCATCCTTCCCCCCGGCCTGAGCCGACGGGGCTTCCTCGGCGGTGGCGCCGCCGCACTCGCCACCGCCTCGGGGCTCCTGCTGCCCGGCACGGCCCACGCCGCCACCACCATCACCACCAACCAGACCGGCTACGACGGCATGTACTACACGTTCTGGACCGACGGCGGCGGCTCCGTCTCCATGACGCTCAACGGTGGCGGCAGCTACAGCACCCGGTGGACCAACTGCGGCAACTTCGTGGCCGGCAAGGGCTGGAACACGGGTGGCCGCAGGACGGTCCGCTACACCGGCTACTTCAACCCGTCGGGCAACGGCTACGGCTGCCTCTACGGCTGGACCTCGAACCCGCTGGTGGAGTACTACATCGTCGACAACTGGGGCAGCTACCGGCCCACCGGCACCCACAAGGGGACGGTCTACAGCGACGGCGGCACGTACGACATCTACCAGACGACCCGGTACAACGCCCCGTCCGTGGAGGGCACCAAGACGTTCCAGCAGTACTGGAGCGTCCGGCAGTCGAAGGTGACCAGCGGCTCCGGCACCATCACCACCGGGAACCACTTCGACGCCTGGGCCCGCGCGGGGATGAGCCTCGGCCAGTTCAAGTACTACATGGTCATGGCGACCGAGGGTTACCAGAGCAGCGGCAGCTCGACCATCACGGTCAGCGGCTGACGTCTGCCGGGTGATCGCACGCAGGGGCCGCGGGTCCCGTCCTGAGGGGGACGGGACCCGCGGTCCTTCGAGGGGTCCGACGACCGCCTCGCCGGCCCTCTTCTAAGCTGCTGCTCGGGGACGATCATCAGACTTGGGGGGGGTGGCCGTATGAGCCGGACGGCGGAGGTGTTCCAGCCGTTGAGGGCGGAGGACCCGGCAACGGTGGCCGGTTTCCGGCTGGCGGCGCGGCTCGGGGCGGGCGGCATGGGCGTGGTCTACCTGTCCCACACGCAGGGCGGGCGGCCGGTGGCGATCAAGGTCGTACGCCCCGAACTGGCGGACGACCCGGACTTCCGGCGCCGGTTCGGCCGGGAGATCAAGGCGGCCCGGCGCGTGCGGGGCGCGTACACCGCGGAACTGATCGACGGGGACGCCGACGGCACGCCGCCCTGGCTGGCCACCCTGTACGTGCCCGGGCCCTCGCTCACGGAGGCGGTCGCCCGGCGTGGGCCGCTGCCGGTGACGGCGGTGCTGTGGCTGATGGCGGGGGTGGCCGAGGCCCTCCAGGCCATCCACGGTGCGGGCATCGTGCACCGCGACCTGAAGCCGTCGAACGTGCTGCTGGCCGCCGACGGGCCCCGGGTGATCGACTTCGGCATCGCGATGGCCGCCGACGGCACCGCGTACACGGCCACGGGCGGCGCCATCGGGACGCCCACCTTCATGGCCCCGGAGCAGGCGGTCGGCGGGGAGGTCACGGCGGCGACGGACGTCTTCGCGCTGGGGCAGACGGCGGCGTTCGCGGCGCTGGGCAGACCGCTGTACGGCGAAGGGTCGGCCGTCAACCTGCTGTACCGCATCGTGCACTCGGAACCCGACCTGTCCCAGCTGCCCGAGCCGCTGCGCCCGTTGCTGGCGCGCTGCCTGGCCACGGATCCGGCGGAGCGGCCCACCCCGGCAGAGGTCGTGGAGTGGTGCCGGGAACGGCTGGACGCCGAGGACGCCGACGGTGCGGACGGCGCCGACGGCGTGGACGGCGGCGTCACGGCCGGGGCCGGGGCGCCCCTCGCCTGGCGGGAGATCGCCGGACCCGAGGTCGCCGTGCCGGCGCCCGCGTCCGAGCGGGTGCCGCTGGTCGCCACGCAGCGGCTGGACGGCTTTCCCCAGCCGACGGTGGCGTGGCCCGGACCCCCGCCGGGGTGGCAGCCGCCCCGTCGGCGCCGCTCCGCGCTGCTCACCGGTGTCGGTGTGACGGTGGGCGCGCTGCTGGTGGCCGCCCTGGCGTGGAAGGTCGTGGACGTGAGCGGCGGGTGGGGTCGCCTGGCCGTCGGGGAGGCCGCGGACTCGGGGGACGGGCGCGTCGAGGCGCGGGAGTCGGGGTCGCCGGAGGACGCGGCGGGTTCGGGCGGTTCGGCGGGATCGGCGGCCGACTCCGCGGCGGAGGGCGGCTCGAAGGCGGCCGACGGCAAGACCGTGGAGGGCGCCGGCGACGGCGCGGGCGACGGCTCGGGTTCCTTGCCGGGGACGCCGGAGAAGCCCGTAGCGACGCCGTACGCCCAGGTGTGGGTGGACGCCGAGAAGTCGGTCGACCTCGAAGACCCGAAGGAGCAACTGCCGGGTGACAAGGGCGAGATCCGGTTCGGCTGCAAGGAGGTCGGTTGTGAGCTGAAGAGCGACTCCGCGGTGTTCAGTTGGCTTCCGGGCGATCCTGGCCAGGGCAGCTTCGACACGTGCAGCATGATGCTGGAGCACGCGAAGGCCCGCACGCTCCCGCTGGCCGCGATGGCCAAGGGCTCCGAGATCTGCGTCAAGAACTCCGACGGAGACATCGCTTTGATGGTGATCCAGGTCAAGTCGACCGCGATGCCGGACCTCGCCTTCCTCACGGCGGACATGACCGTCTGGCGGAAGGCGGCCTGAGGCGGACTGAGGCGGCCGCCGCCGCTCCGGCTTCCGTTTCCGTCGCCCTAGGATCGGGCCATGGAGTACCGATGGTGACCGCGACGGTCCGCGAATGGCGTGACGAAGAGGGATGGGGCGTGCTCGACTCGCCGGAGACGCCGGGGGGTTGCTGGGGCCACTACTCGCACATCGAGCAGCCCGGCTTCCGGACACTGTCGCCGGGTCAGGTGGTGCTGCTCCGGTGGGAGGCCCCCGGTTTCCTGCAGGACGGGTACGAGTACCGGGCGCTGCGGATCGTTCCGCAGGCCGGGTGATGTGCGGGCCGGCCGGGCCGCTCTCGCGGACCCGACCGGTTCCCGTCGGCCGGGGCGGGCGTCAGACGCCCGCGGCGACCCCGGCCTCCGCCGCCGCGATCGCCGCCTCCGGGCGCTGGCCGGGGATGTGGTCGTCCACCACCAGCTTGCCCATCGCCGCGGCGATGTGTTCCTGCGGCACCTTCCGCCGGGCCTCGAAGAAGGCGTCGAAGTCGTCGCACCGGATCAGTTCCGGCTCGGCGAGGTGGGTCCGATGCGCACAACGCCTGCGGGGGCGCTCGGTCACCGGATCGGGGGTAACGGGCCGTCCGGGTCTCGCGGGTAGCCTGCTCGGCATGTCGGACCGTTCCGTTCCTCCCTGCCCCGAGTGCGGTGAGCCGCTCAAGGTCGGCGCCATGGCGCTCTGTCTGCGTAAGGAGGACGGTCGACGGGTGTGCCGTGCGGTATGGGGGTGCGCCCGTCGGCATGTCTGGTGGAAGTGGTCGGACCGTCCGGACGATCCGCTGGAGCCCTGCCCGTACCCGCAGTTGCTGTGACCGCCGGGTGGTGGGGCCTCGTGCTGGGTCAGCCGCGGCCCTTGCCGTTGCCGTTGTCCTTGCCGGCGCTGTTGCCCTTGCCGGCGCTGTCGCCGGGCTGGGCGGGCTTGTTCTCGGAGGTGTGTGGGCGGCGGGCTTCGGCGTCGCGCGTTTCACGGGCTGCCGGTGCCGCCGCTCGGGCGTCGGGGCCGCGTTCCACGGCCGGGGCGGCGCGGTGGGTTCGGGCGGTCCGGTCGGGGGTGTCGGGGGTGGCCTCGCCCGCGGTGGCGGAGGCGGGGCGGATACGGGGTGTCGGTGGGGCGGACACCGGGCTGCTTTCGGGGTCGGCGCCGGGTGAGGAGCGGCGCTCCGGGGCGGCGGCGGCCGAGGTGGGGTCCTCGGTGGTGCCACTGGTGCCCGGGGCGACGGCGACGGTGGTCCCCAGGGCCACGGTGAGGGCGGCGAGGACGGTGCCCACGGCCAGGCGGCGGTGGTGACGGGGGCCTCCGAGGCGGGAGCGCCGGGTGATCGCGTGCTCGGCGTCCGGGGCGGCCGCCCGCGGCGCATGCGCGAGCGGGGGCGATGCGGGCGGGGGCGATGCGAGCGCGGGCGCTGCGGACGGCGGCGATGCGAGTGCGGGCTCCGCGAGAGGGGGCGATGCGGGCGCGGGCGCCGCGAACGCGGGTGGCGCGAGCACCCCGGCCGCCGCGGCGGTCGGCGCGGGCGTCCCCGTCGGCGCGGGCGACGCGGTCGGTGCGGGCGACGCGGCAGGCGACGGGTGCGGGTCGGGTGCGGCCGTCAGGGCCGCGAGGGTCCGCGCGCACGCGTCGGCGTCGGGGCGGGCCGCGGGGTCCTGGGCGGTCATGGCCTGGAGGAGGGCCACGAGGTCGGCCGGGAGCCGGTCGGGGATGGCGGGCGGGCGGTGGAGGCGGGCGATGGCCGCCTCCAGCGGGGTGCCCGTGTACTCCGCCTTCCCCTTCAGGCACTCCAGCAGGACCAGGCCCAGCGCGTACACGTCCGCGGCGGGGCCGATGCGTCCGCCCTCGACCTGCTCGGGCGCCAGGTAGGCGGCGGTGCCGGTCAGCACGTCGGGGGCCGTGTGCTGGGTGGTGTCCACCAGGCGGGCGATGCCGAAGTCGGCGAGGTGCGGGGCGCCGTCCCGGTCGAGCAGCACGTTGGACGGCTTGACGTCACGGTGGACGATGCCGGACCGGTGCACGTGGGCCAGGGCCCGGGCGAGGGCCGCGCCGAGGGCGGTCACGCGTGCCCGGGGCAGGGCGCCGCCGGCCAGGAGGCCGCCCAGGGTGGGGCCGTCGACCAGCTCCATGACCAGGTAGGTGCGGTCGTCGCGGCGGCCGATGTCGTAGAGGGTGACCAGGCCGGGGCCGTGCAACTGGGCGAGGAGGACGGCCTCTTCGGCGAGCCGGTCCTCCGTCTGCGGCTGCGGGCCGGGGCGGAAGACCTTGACGGCGACGGGCCGTTGGAGGCGTGTGTCGACGCCTTCGTAGACGTCGGCCATGCCTCCCGCACCGATCTTCGCGCCCAGCCGGTACCGGTGGGAGAGGACGTGGTCGGCCCACGGATCCGCCGGAACCGGCGCGAGCGGCAGGTCTGCTGGGCGGCGGTCCTTCATCTGGATCTCCGTTGCTGTGGCCGCGTACCGGACTCGGCTCTGCGCCGTGGCGAGCGGGTACCCCGGGGTCCCGTCGAATATCCGGACGAAATCGACGCCACCTCAGGACCTTCACGAGACGGACGAACGGCTTCCGGGTCCGCGCCGCCGTCAGGACGCGCCCCGGCGTGGCCGCGGCGTGGCGGGCCCGGCGTGGCGGGCCCGGCGTTCTTGCGCGGAGGGCGTGCCGTCTCTCTAGCGTGGACGCCACGACGGGAACGGGGCGTGCGCGGCTCGCGGCGTCCCGATCGGACGAATGCCACGGAGGTATGGCACGGTGACTCTCGACAAGGTTCGCCTCGGCCCGGACGGCAGCGGCCCGGAGGTCGGTGTCCAGGGGCTGGGGTGCATGGGCATGAGCTTCGCGTACGGGCCGACGGACGTCGGCGAGGCGCGGGCGACGCTGGAGCGTGCGCTGGAACTGGGCGTGACGCTGTACGACACCGCGGACATGTACGGGATGGGGGAGAACGAGAGGTTCATCGCGCCGTTCGTCGCCGCGCACCGCGACGAGGTCACCGTGGCGACGAAGTTCGCGATCCAGCTCGACCCGGAGCGGCCCTCCTGGCGCGGGATCCGCAACGACCCGCCGTACATCCGGGAGGCGGTGGAGGGCAGCCTGCGCAGGCTCGGGGTCGAGGTGATCGACCTGTACTACATGCACCGGCGCGATCCCGCCGTGCCGATCGAGGAGTCGGTCGGGGCGATGGCGGAGCTCGTGCGGGAGGGCAAGGTCAGGCAGCTCGGCCTCAGTGAGGTCACCGGGCCGGAGCTGCGGGCGGCGCACGCGGTGCACCCGATCGCGGCGCTGCAGTCGGAGTGGTCGGTGTTCAGCCGGGACGTGGAGCGGTCCGCGGTGCCGGCGGCGGCCGAGCTCGGGGTGACGCTGGTGCCGTACTCGCCGCTGGGGCGCGGCTTCCTCACCGGCTCGTTCGCGTCGGCCGACGAACTGTCGGCCGACGACTTCCGGCGCACGCTCCCCCGCTTCACCTCGGAGAACGCGGCGCGGAACGCCGAACTGCTCGCCCCCGTGCGGGAGATCGCGGAGGCCCGCTCGCTCACCCTCGGGCAGGTGGCACTGGCCTGGGTGCACACGCAGGCGGAGGCGCACGGGGTGACCGCCGTGCCGATCCCGGGGACGCGCCGGCCCTCGCGGGTGGAGGAGAACACGGCGGCGGCCTCGGTGCGGCTGGACGCGGAGGAGCTGAAGCTGCTGGAGCCGGTGGCGGGGCGGGTCTCCGGGGACCGGTACCCGGGCATGAGCTCCACCTCGGCGGAACGGGAGGAGCGGGGGTAGTCACCGCGGCGGGACGAGGGGGACGGGCGCGAGGGCTGAGGCCGCTCCGGGCCCGGGGTCACCGCGGCGGGACCGGGCCCACGTCGGAGCGCCGGCCCGGGCGGGCGGCGGCGTGGCGTTGGCCGGGGCCGAGGCCGTCGCGGGCGGCGAGGGCGTCGGCGACGGCGCCGGTGGTGAAGGCGTAGACGGCCTTGTGGAGGAGGTCGACGGCGAGTTCCCGGCGGGGCCAGGTGGTGGGCGGGGCGCCCACGCCGGTCGCGTTCTCCAGGATCTGGTCCGTGGTGAGGCGCAGGACGGCGAACTGGGCGGAGGCGAGCGGTCCGCGCAGGCCTGCCTGGGACATGACCGAGCGCAGGACGCCCAGGAGGGCGGCCTGGCCGTGGTGCATGGCCCAGTTCGCCGCGAGCGACCGGGTGGGGGTGGGGTGTGCGGGCCGGCCGGTGAGGCGCTGGAGGACGCGGGCGGGGACGTACGAGTCGGGGCGGCCGGTGAGGGTCTGCTCGGCCTTCTCGCCGAGGGTCATCACGACAGCTCCGGCGGTGCCGGCGACCAGGCCCTGCCACAGTGCGCGCTGGATCATGGCGGGCGAGTACCCGTCGCCGGGGACCTCACCCACCACCGGGCACGGCGGCGGGGACGGCACCGGGGACAGCGGCGGTCCCGGCCGCCGCCCCCGCGCCGCACGGCCCCCGGGCGACCGGCCCCCGGGCGACCGGTCCGCGCCGCCCGTGCCCCGCGCCGCCCGTGCCCCGCCCCGGGCGGACGTCCCGGGCGGACGCCCCGCACGGGCGCCCCGCGCGTCAGTCCTCGGCCGCGGTCCCCGCCGGGACCTCGCCCGCGGTCGCTCCCGGCGCGTCGTCCCACTGCCGCAGGGCGATCTCGACATGGCCGTCGACGACGCGGGTGTCGAAGGCGGGCTGCGGTGCGGTGGCCGGGCCGCGGACGTTCCAGCCGTCGGAGAGACGGAAGACGCTGCCGTGCCAGGGGCACTCCACGCAGCCGTCGGCGACCGTGCCGCTGGCGAGGGGGCCCGCGAGGTGGCTGCACCGGTCGGAGAGGGCGTGGATCTGCCCGCCCGGCTCGCGGACGACGAGGACCGGCACGTCGTCGACCATCCGCCGCACCGCCCGGCCGACGGGGAGGTCCGCCACCGCGCCGACGCGGTGCCAGCCCGCGCCGATCAGGTGCGGGACCTCCTCCGCGTGGTTGGCGCCGGAGGCCTGGCGGTAGGCGAGGTGGCCGCCGAGCATGCCGCCGATCCCGACGGCGGTCAGGCCCAGGAAGCCGAGGACGCGGCCCGCGGTGCTCCGCCGCCCCGCGCCGTCCTTGGCCCGGCAGGCGTAGGAGGCGGCGTACAGGGCGACGGCCGCGTTGTTGGCCCAGGCGTGGACCAGGCCGACGCGCTGCTGCTGACGGTGCAGCTCGGCCCAGTCGACGGCGCCGGCGAGGGCGGCGGGGACGGCCGTGGCCAGGCCGACGCCGATCAGGAGGCGCGCGTCGCGGGAGCGGCCGGGGAAGAGGTCCAGGACGGCGGCGGACATCCAGCTGCCGATCGGCAGCTGCACCATCAGCGGGTGCACCGGGTGGCCCAGCCACCTGCCGTGCAGGGCGTCCCGGCCGCTGCCCAGCGGGAGTGCCTTGACGTTTCCGCGGATCTTCTCGATCAGCTGGTCCGCCCTGGGGTCGCGCTCCACGCGGTCCAGCAGCCACAGGATCCGGTTCTGCCGCAGCCTGCGGCGACGGGGGGTGGTCGTCATGGACCGGCGGGTCCCCTCCGGAACGTGCGGCAAACGGCGGCGGCGGGTGCGCCGGGCGGTCCGGCGGAGCCGCTCGCGGCCGCTCGGAAACGCCGTTTCCGGTGAGGTGGCCCATAGGGTCCAGGTCACGTACTAAGCGGCTTAGGGGACGGCTCGGCGGGCGGGAGCGGGCCGGGGCCGGGCGGGACACCCGCGATTTCCGGGGCTCGACCTGCGGGTTTCCGTTTTCTTCGCTTTTGACTGCTTATGCCCCTCTTCCCGAGTGTAGAGGCTGATTAACGAAGGAACGTAGTAGATCACACCTTTGTCAAGCCGCCGACCCCCCGGTTACCAATGAACCCGTCGCCGGGCACCGTCCTGGTTCACCGGCGGCAGTCCCGATCTCCGAGCCAAAGGGTTCCGCATGTTCCAGCGCGTCTCGCTCCGCTCCACCGGTACCTCCGCCCTCCGCACCCGCGCCGCGGTCGTCGCGGCCGGCCTGGGAGCCTCGGTCGTACTCGGCGCCGGAGTGGCGACGGCGGCCGGCGCCCCCGAGGCGGCCGCCCCGGCGGCCGGCACCCACGCGGTCGCCACGGCCAAGAAGGACGTGAAGCCGACCTGGGTCGACCCGGTCCAGCACTACAAGCTGTCCGCCAGCTTCGCCCAGAACGGTGGCATGTGGGCGTCGAAGCACTCCGGCCAGGACTTCGCCGTCCCGACCGGCACCAAGGTCTTCGCCACCCACGCCGGCACCGTCGTCAAGGCGGGTGGCTGGGGCGCCGGTGACGGCCCCGCCTACGGCAACGCCATCGTCATCAAGCACGGCAACGGCACCTACTCGCAGTACGCCCACCTGTCCAAGGTCCAGGTGAACGTGGGCGACACCGTGAAGACGGGCGAGCAGATCGCCCTCTCCGGCAACACCGGCAACTCCAGCGGTCCTCACCTGCACTTCGAGATCCGCACCACCGCCAACTACGGCTCGGCCATCGACCCGGCGAAGTTCCTCGCCTCCAAGGGCGTCAAGATCTGACGACCGCGGACCGGCGACGGGACGACCATGCACGGTCGGGCGGCGGGACGCCCCGCGGCATGTGAAACGAGGCCCTCCGGCACCACGCCGGGGGGCCTCGCGCATCTCACAGGGCGTAGGGGCTGCCGGGCGGGCCGGGACAGGCGCATACTGGCGGCAATGACTAAGTCAGCTGCACCCAAGCGCCATCTGCCGACCAGCCCCTTCAAGGCCCCGGCCGCGCCACCCCTGAAGCACTTCGCCGTCGGCGACCGCGTCACCCATGACCTGTACGGTCTCGGCCGGGTCGTCGGGATCGAGGACGGGATCGCCGCGCTCGTGGACTTCGGTCCCACGCAGGAGCGGATCCTGAGCCCCTACTCCAAGATGAGCAAGCTCTGAAGCCGTAGGCCCCTCGCCACCCTCGTCCTCCTCACCGCCGCAGTGCCCGGCCACGGCACCCGGGCCCGCGTCCGTGCGCGCCCGCCCACGAACGGGAGTCCCCTCATCGAATCGTCCTCGCTGTTCTCCGCCCCGGACGGGGCGGACCGGCGCCACACCGTCTCACCCTCGCCCCGCCCGGCGACCCAGCCGTTCCAGGCCCCGGACTTCGGGGAGGACGAGACGGCGTGGGACGAGGAGGCGCAGGTCTTCACGCCGGAGGCCTGGGCCACGCCCCAGCGGTCCGTGGAGCGCTAGGGCCGTCGCCCCGGCGCTACCAGTACATGCCCGCGGCCATGCTGTCGAAGAGGCGGACCCATTCGCTCTCCTCGTGGGCGAAGGGCAGCGGGTCGACGGCCTCGACGGTGGCCCGGCCCTGGTCCGACAGGGCGTTCCAGCGCTCGACCTCGTCGGGCAGGCGGGAGACCGCCGCGCATGCCCGGCCCGTCTCCGCGGCGACGACGATGGTCCGCAGGAACGAGGACAGGTCGGCGTGGATGCGCAACGGGACCGGCTCGGCCTCGGCGAGCTGGTACACCTCGCCGGTACGGGGGTCGACGACGACGTGGTCGGTCGGGAAGTAGCCGACGGAGACCCACGTGTCGGCCTCGGGGCCCACCTCCCACCCGTCCTCCCGCAGTTCCTCCGCCTTGTTCACCCACTCGGGGTCGAACTCCTCGGGGAGCTCGAACCGCAGCCCGTAGCGGTGGAGTTCCGGGATGCCGACCTCGGTGAGGAGCCGGGCCGTCTCCCCGGAGAAGCCGTAGCGGCGCGCCACGTCCGGGGAGAGGCGGTGGACACGGGTGTCGGCTGCCTGCTCGACGTCCTCGCGGGTGACCGGGAACAACATGGTGACGGGTCCTTCCTCTGCCCTGGCGTGCGGTCCGGCCCGGTGGGCGCGGAACGCAGCCGGATCCTTTCATGGCTGTGCGAGGGTGCGGATGCCACCCACGACGTGTTACGGCGGCGGCCCCGGGCGGGCCGGCCCCCTGCCGGCGGGGCGCGCGCTCACCGGGGGGCGAGGCAGAGCAGGGCCTGGTCCGTGCCCACCAGCACCGCTCCCCCGGGCGTACCCGCCAGGGCGCCGACCGGCGCGCCGACGTGCAGCGAGCGGTCGCCCCGGGAGGACGGCTCGATCAGGTCCACCCTGCCGTCGCCCCAGGCGACCACCGGCGCGGGACCGGCCGGGCCGAGGACCACGGTCAAGGCGGTGACGGGGCAGGGGCGGCGGGCGACCGGAGTGGCCAGGACGTCCACGCCCGGGGCCCAGGCCCGCACCTGGCCGTCCACGCCGCCGCTGTACAGCAGGGCCGCGGGGGACGGACCGCCGTCACCGCCGTCCGCGGCGGTGTCCAGCGGCAGCAGGGCCAGGGCGGTGACGGCGCCGGAGTGGAGCGCCTCCTGGTGGACCGCGGTTCCTTCCGCGGCTTCCCCGGCCCTTCCGGCGTGCCCGGTCTCCCTGGTCCCACCGGCCCCCTCGGCTTCCTCGGCTTCTTCGGCCCCTTGCAGGGGCAACGCCCTGACCGTGCCGTCCTCGAGCCCTACCGCGAGCAGGTTCCCGACGGCGTCCAGCGCGGTGACGTGCGCGGCGGGCAGGTGCCGTTCCAGTGCCCGCGCCGCCCGTTCGAACGGGCCGGACCGGTCCGCTCCCCGCAGGCCGTCGAGACCCGAACTCCGCTGCCGAGCCGCTTCCCGGGGGATGCCCCGCAGCCTGCCGGCGGTGTCGAGGGCCCAGAGGCCCCCGTCCGGCAGGCAGGCCACGGCCGCGGGCTGCGGCTCGACGCGTTGGGCGAGACGTCCCGCAGGTGATCCGTCGGCCAGGGAGACCAGCCGCAGCACTCCCTCGTGATCGGCGACCACGGCGTGTGCGTCCCACGCGCCGGTGCCCGTGCCGAGGGCGAAGGCGGGACCGGGCCAGGGCGGCAGCGCGTCGCCCCGCACCCGTCGCCACAGCAGCCGCCAGGGCGCGTCCGCGGCCAGGCGTTCCAGTGCGGGCGCCAGGCGCGGGTCGGCCTCGTCGCCCAGGGAGCAGAGCAGCGTCAGCGCCCGCTCCGCCGGTGTCTGTTCCCGCAGCAGCGCGCGCCCGGCACGCAGCCAGGCGGTCCGCAGTCCGCCCCGCGGGTCGGGGTCCGCCTCGTAGACGGACGTGACCGCGTAGGGATCCGCGAGGCAGACGGCCTCGGGGTCGTCGGTGCGGGGTGGCGGGGCGGTGCGGGGAGAAGGGGCGGCGGTTCCCTGCCCCGCCCGCCCGGCCGGCCCCGCCTGCTGTGTCTGCCCGGTCTGCTCCTCGAGCCACGCCGCGTGGCGGGCGGCGTCCCGCCAGACGGCGTCGTCGAGGTCCATCACGGCCGCGGGCCGCACCCGCAGCACCTCGGACGCCGGTGTCCCGGGACGGGCCTCGGCGACGACGCGGACACAGCTCACCTCGGCCAGGGCCGCGACCAGGCCGGCCACCCGTGCCGGGTCCTGAGCCGCGTGGACGTCCGGCAGGACGAGAACCGTCCGCCGCCCGTCGGCCTCGAGCGCGGCGACGAGTTCCGCCGGCGTGCGCGCGGCGAGCAGCAACTGCTCGGCCAGCGCCCACGTGACGGCGTACTCCCCCAGCCCTTCCAGCGGCACGACGGCGTGCACCCCGCGTTCGGCCGGAGCGTCGGCACGGGTGCCGTTGGACGCCAGCCAGGCGAGGAGCAGCGACTTCCCGCTGTCGGCGCCGCCCGTCACCACGCACAGACGCGGCGCCCTGGGGTCGGCGAGCCAGCTCAGCAGCGCGGTGGCGGCCGGTTCCAGTCCGGCGCCCGGGCGCGGCCACGCTCCTCCGGCGGTCACAGGCGGCCCGCCTTGCGCGCGGCTTCGGTGATCATCTCCTTCATCCCCGCCTCACGGGACTCGGCGTCCTCCCCGTAGTCGTGGCTGTGGGTGAACTCGGCGTGCGGGAAGAGCGTCTGCATCCACACCGCGCAGTAGTGCCCGGGCATCATGCACGGCTCGAGTTCGCAGTACACACGCCGGACGCGCTCGGGCTCGACACCCGCGGCGGCCAGCTTCTCCCAGATCAGTTCCTCGGGGTGCGCCTTGCCCGGGCCGGTGGCGTCCGTCACGACCTGCTTGGCGCCCTGGGCGTCCAGGTACTCGAAGGCGGCGGAGAAGGGGAAGTTGAGCGTGTGGCGCACGTCGTCCAGGACGCGGGGGAACCAGCCCTCGCGCTGCGCGAAGGCCTCCGCGTCGATCCGCCGGAGGTCGGCGTTGAGTTCGCGGAACGCCGCGGCGGCGAGGGAGAGTTCGTTCGCCGCGGCGATGACGGGCAACCGCCGGTCCAGCGCGGCGAGGGCGGCGGCGAAGCCGCTCACGTGGGAGGCGACGAACAGGTCGTCGGCGTCCCCGTCCGGGAAGACCGCCTGCACCGCACCGTCCGGACGTACGCAGAGGTGACCGAGTCCGTCGCCACCGAGGCGGAGCCAGGAGTCCCGGTCGTCCTCCGCACGCGACAGGCCGTGGTGCGTGAGCCAGGGGCCGAGGGTCAGCGCCTCGTCCTGGGCGGAGGCGAGGAAGTAGCGCGACACCCGTCGGGGGATGCCGGTCTCCGCCAGTGCGGCCCTGGCGGACTCCGGCAGACGCAGGTCGAAGGCCCCGGCCGTCCTGATGCGGCGTAGCCCGTCCTGCCCGAACTGAGCGACGAGCGGGTCCGGTTCTGCGGCGGACATGGAAGAACCTCACAGAGATCGGCGGCCTGACGGTACGACGATAGTCCGTCACTCCGTGACCGGGACAGGAGCGACGAGGCGACCGCGGGCCGCGGCAATCCCTCCCCGCGACGGCGGGCGTACGGCACAGGTCTGACACAGCAACCGCCCGCGCAGGTACGTAGTTGACGAACAGTCATGCGATGCAGCAGCGTGAAAGGACAGTTGACACGCCATCGCACGGGAGAGGCGCGCCACGTGGGGATCATGCTGCCCGACGAACTGGTGAAGGTCCTGGACATCATCGGCGTCGCCTGGCCGGACATCGACGAGGACGAGATCCGTTCCTCCGCCGACGACTACCGGGCTCTCGCCACCGGGCTGAGGGACGCCGTCAAGGACGGCAACACCGCCCACTCGCACCTGGTCGGCGGCCGGAGCAAGGGCAAGGCCGTCAGCGCCATCGACGCGAGATGGACCAAGCTCGCCGGCAAGGACCTGGGCCCCTTCGCCGACGCCCTGGACACGCTCGCCGGAGCCCTGGACGAGTGCGCGGGACTGATCGAGGGCTGCAAGTACGTCTGCATCGCCGAACTCACCGCGACGGCCGCGACCGCCACCGCGGGCATCGTCGGCGCGGTCTTCACCCTGGGCGCCAGCGCCGCCCTCAGCGCCGCGGCGGTGGCCGCGTGCCGGCTCGCCGTGAAGGAGGCGATCAGTTACGCGATCGGCATGATCACCGACATCGTCACCGAGAAGATCGAGGCGAAGGTGCTCGCCGAGCTGGAGCGGATCCTCGTCGAGCAGGTCGGCCCGCAGGCCCAGGACGGGATGCGGCTCAACGGGACGGACCCCGAGCCGGCGGCCGACGGCGGTCCTGACGACGAACTGTCCCTGGTCGAGGAGGAGTTCGATCTCGCGGCGGGTGATCTGGAGAAGGCGCGCGACGACTTCGACGGCAAGAAGAAGAACCACCGCACCGGCGGAGGCAAGCGACGCGGGTCGGTCAAGAAGGACAGCCGATTCCACAAGCTGGCCACGGTGATCGACAAGTGCGAGGACCTCGTCGACAAGAAGATCGACGACGTCTTCGACGCGGTCGAGAAGCACGGCAAGGACATCAAGCGCGCCAAGAAGGACCAGAAGGACCGGGACCTCGACACCAAGGAGGAGATCGACCGGCTGCGCACCCCCGAGCAGCGGATGTACCTCCTCAACGCCGACGGCTCGGTGGTCGAGCTGTACGACAACGGCACGACGTCCAAGCCGATCTCGAAGAGCGAGCCGCTGGTCGGGCAGATCCTCCAGGACGACGGGACCTACTGGAGGCCCACGGGCCGCCGGAACCGGAACTTCACCCTGCCCCGGTCGCACAAGGACAAGGTGCGGTCCCGCAAGCTGCCTCCGGGGAAGTACAACCCGCTCGCCCACGCCACCCAGCTGGCCCGGTACGCACGCAAGGACTACAACGGCGGAAACTACGCGGCGGCCCAGTACGTCGACGACAAGGGCAACCGCGTCATCCTGGTCGGCGACAGCGGCTCCGGCCCGCACTCGGAGCGCGTCCTGGGTTACCCCATCCTGCACAACGACAGACAACGGCAGGTCCAAGCGGTCTACACGGAGAGGGAGCCCTGTCAGAAGTCACCGCGCTGCGAGGGATGGCTGGACAAGTTCTTCGAGAACGACCCGAAGGTGATGCACCACGCCAGATACGACCAGGAGCACACCCCCTCGGGCGGCAAGGTCGACGACAGCCAGCACCGGACGTACCGGCGGGAGCTGGAGAAGTGGCACGCGAAGCACGGGCCGGGCGGCGGATCGATACCCATGATGAGCAGCTGGTGACCCCTGCGCCCTTGTTCACCGTGACCCGCGCGGAGGTCGAGCGGGCGGCCGGGGTCGACGGGACGGTGCACCGGATGCCCGCCGGGGTGGCCGAGCGGTACGGGTTCCACGGCGCCGACGTGGAGCTTCTCGCCACCGTGGGGGTGCCCGGGGTCGAGGAGTACGGCTTGGAGTTCCGGGTCCCCGTCGCTTACGACCCGGAACTCACCGGCGACTACGAAGAGTTGGCGGCGGCCGGCTGGGAGGTCGGGCCCGAGGTCGACGACTGGGTGCCGTTGGGGCACTTCTCCGTCAACACGGTGTGGGCCGACCCGCGTTCCGGCAAGGTCTACCAGTTCACCGAGGGCCCGCTGCGGCCCCTGCTCCTCCACGCCGACCTGTCGTCCTTCGTCAGGACGGTCGTCGTCGCCGTCGAGACCGCCCGCGCCTGTGAACCGGTCGTCGGGCGGCCCGACGAGGAGGAACGGCTGGCCGCGCTCGTCGAGGCCGGAAAGGCCCGCGTCCGGAACGTCGACCCGCTGCCCTTCGCCGACGAGCACAGCGAGTGGCACGAGGTCTTCGGCTGCATGGAGAACGCCGTGTACTGGTGACGCGGCGGGCGGAATTCGGACGCGGCTGTCGGCGACTCGGTCTAGTGTTCCCCCAGTTCGGGAGCCCGGAAGGGCGGATGGGGGGAAGACCCAGGTGAGTCAGAGTTTCCGCGTGGATCTCCGCGGGATCGTCGATCTGCTGAGCCACCACCTGTACACCAGCCCGCAGGTGTACGCGCGGGAGCTGCTGCAGAACGCGGTGGACGCCATCACGGCCGCGCACGGCGCCGACGCCGGGGAGCGGGGCGTGGGCCGGATCGCGCTGGAGTCGGCGGACAGCACGGGGGACGGTTCGCTGACCGTCACGGACAACGGCGTCGGCCTGTCCGAGACGCAGGTGCACGAGCTGCTCGCGACCATCGGCCGCAGCTCCAAGCGGGACGAACTCGGCTTCGCGCGGCACGAGTTCCTCGGCCAGTTCGGCATCGGGCTGCTGTCCTGCTTCATGGTGTCGGACGCCGTCGAGGTCACCACCCGCCGCGAGGGCGAGCCGACCGTGCTCTGGCACGGCAGGTCCGACGGCAGCTACACCGTCCGCACCGCCGGCCCCGGCGAGGAGCGCGCGGAGACCGGCACCACGGTCACCCTGCGCCCCCGGCACGGCAGCGAGCACCTGCTGACCCGCGCATCGGTGACCGAGCTGGTGACCCGCTTCGGCGGACGGCTGCCGCACGCGGTCACCGTGGACGGCGAGGCGGTCACCGGCGGCCCCGCGCCGTGGGACCGTCCCGCCGACGAGCCGCCCGCGCGGCGCCGGGACCGGCTGGAGGCCTACTGCCAGGAGGTCTTCGGCTTCACCCCGTTCGACGTGGTGGACCTGGAGACCGCCGAGGCCGGTCTGCGCGGCGTGGCGTTCGTGCTGCCGATGCCCGCCAACCCGTCGGTGCCGGCGGCCCACCGGGTGTACCTGAAGCAGATGCTGCTGTCGGAGCGCGCGGAACGGCTGCTGCCGGAGTGGGCGTTCTTCGTCCGCTGCGTGGTGGACACCGCCGAACTGCGCCCCACCGCCAGCCGGGAGGCCCTGTACGAGGACACCCTGCTGGAGTCCACCCGCGACGCCCTGGGCGACGTGCTGCGCGCCTGGCTGGTGCGGCTCAGCCGCCAGGACCCGGCGCGGCTGCGGGAGTTCCTGCGGGTGCACCACCTCGGCGTGAAGGCGCTGGCGCTGCACGACGACGACATGCTGCGCCTGGTCGCCGACTTCTGGCCGATGGAGACCAACGTCGGCCCGCACACCCTCACCGAGTTCCGCGAGCGGTACGGACTGGTCCGCTGGACTCCGCTGGTGGACGAGTTCCGCCAGCTCGCCCCGGTCGCCGCGGCCCAGGGACTGGCCGTCGTCAACGCGGGCTACGTGTACGACGCGCAGATCCTCGAACGGCTCGCCGCCCTGGAGCCCGCCCTGGAGACGGAGGTGCTGCGGGCCGGCGACCTCACCACGCACCTGGAGCGGCTGGAGGCCGAGGAGGAGAAGGCGCTGGCGCCCGCACTGGCGGCGGCCGAACAGGTACTGGCGAAGCTCGGCTGCGACCTGCTGGTCCGGTCGTTCCAGCCCTCCGGTCTGCCCGCCCTCTACCTCCTGGACGACGACACGGCGTTCCAGATGGACCTGCGGGAGACGAAGAGCCAGGTCGACGACGTGTGGGCGTCCATCCTGGGCAGCCTGGAGGACTCCGCCGAGCCCCGGCCGCGGCTGGTGCTCAACCACCGCAACCCGCTGGCCCGGCAGGTGCTCACCCTCGTCGACCCCGAACTGCGGGCCACCTGCCTGGAGGGGCTGTACGTGCAGGCCCTGCTGCTGGGCCACCACCCGCTGCGGCCGGCCGACACCGCCGTGCTCAACCAGTCCTTCCTCGGCCTGATCGGCCGGGCCGTGTCCGCGTCCGCCACGTCCCCGGGGGAGGACCGATGAGCCGTACCGAGCAGGAGGTCCGGCAGCTCTACGCCGACACGCACCGGATGCCCGCCGGGCCCGCGAAGTTCGCGGCACTGGAACAGGTGGCGCGGCACGCCGACGCCCTGGGGCTGGTCGAGTTCGCCTTCGACGTCCGGATGCACTCGACCTCGGTGTTCCACAACAACGGGGCGGCGCAGAAGGCGCTGGTGGCCTTCTCCTGGTGCCGGGCGGCCTACGACCGCGAGCCGCAGCGCTTCGGCGGCGGCCACGAGCGGAGCCTGCTCTGGAACATGAAGTGGATGATCTACAACGTCCACCAGTTCCCTGAGATCCCCCTGGAGCGGGCCCACGACCTGCTGGAGGACATGGAGCGCCGCTACCGGCTCGGCGGGCACAGCCTGCACGCCGTCCTCCAGCACCGGGGGCTGATCGCCGAGAGCGTGGGCGAGCTGGAGGCGGCCCAGGCCCACTACGAGCGGATGGCCCGCACCCCGCGCGACCACCTCTCCGACTGCTCGGGCTGCGTGCCGAGCAGCCAGACCCGCACCCTGGTGGCGCTCGGCCGCGACGAGGAGGCCATCGCGGTCGGGGAGCCGGCCCGCACCTCCTGGTGCACCGACCAGCCGCAGTGGATCAACTCCGAGCTGCTGCTGCCGTACCTGCGCACCGGGCAGCCCCACAAGGCGCTGGAGGCGCACCGCACCGCCTACCGGCTGCTGCGCGAGAAGCCGTACCACCTGGCGGAGCTGGGGCTGCACCTGATGTTCTGCCTGCACACCGGCAACCCCGAACGCGGCTTCGACCTGGTCGAACGCCACCTGCACTGGCTGGACCGGCCGCGCACGCCGCTCGCCGAGGCCGACTTCGCGGCGGCCGCGGTGGCGGTGCTGCGGACCCTGGAGGAGCGCGGCGAGGGCGACCGCCCGGTGCGCCCGCGCACCGCCGCGGAGCGGGGCGGGGGCCCGGTCACGGTGGCCTCGCTCGCCGCCGGGCTGCGGGAGCGGGTGCTGCGCCTGGCCGACCGCTTCGACGCCCGCAACGGCAACGGCTACCAGGGCGAACGCCTCCGGGAGCGGATGGCGGCGGGCCCGCTCGGTGAGCCGCTGCCGCTCGAGGTGTTCCACCCCGCCACGCACGCCGCCGCCGATCCGCGGGCACGGCGGATCAGGAAGCTGGTGGAGGACGTGGCCGCGCTGACCGCCGCCGGCGACGGCCCGGCCGCGGCCCTGGCCCGCCTGGAGGCCACCGAGGAACTGCTGGACGCCGACCGGTACGCCGAGGCGGCGGAGGCCGCCGAGGAGGCGGCCCGCGAGGTCGACCGGCTCGGCCTGGCCGACCAGGCACCGCGCGCCGCCTGGCTGCTCTTCCGCGCCCACCGGGCGGACGGCGACCCCGCCCGCGCGGCCGCCGCCCTGCGCGGCCTGCTGGAGGGCTCCGACGACGGGTTCCCCGGCCTGCCGCCCCGGCCCCGGCTGGAGGAGGAACTGGGCCGCGCGGAGACGACCCCCGCCGCGCGCCACCGCTGGTTCCTGTCCGCCTCCCGCCGGTACGCGGCCGAGGGCAGCACCGACCAGCGGCTCCAGGCCCTGCTCATGGCCGCGCACAACGCCGAGGGCCCGAAGGCGCTGACCGCGCTGACCGCGGAGGTCACGGCGGCCCTCGCCGAGCCCGGCGTGGACGCCGCGCGGGCCGCCGTCATGCGCCTCAGGATCGCCCACGTCCTGTACCGCGCCGGACGGTACGAGCAGGCCGCCGCGTACGTCGAGGCGGTGCCCGGGGCGTCCCCCGACGCCGACCCCGACGAGCGGGTCCGGTACGCCCGCGCCCTGGCCCTCCTCGCCAAGGCGCGGTACCGGCTGGGCGAGCGCGCGGCCGCGGAGGAGGCCGCCCGCGCGTCGCTCGCCCTCGGCTCCGAGGACGACTGGGAGGTGGCCGTGGCCCTGGTCCTCACCCTGCGCGCCCGGGGCGCCGCCGAGGAGGCCGCGAAGGTCATGGCCGCCCACGACCTGGACGAGGAAGACATCGACGACGACTACCTGGACGACTGACGGAGACGAGGCCGGCCCTTCCCGAAGCCACCGCCCCGCCCCGCCGGCACCGCGCGCCCCGACGGGGCGGGGCCGCCGTCGCCCGGGCGGGGCTCCGCTGACACCATCGGGGGGTGGGCGCGCGGGTGTCGCGCGCCCGGCTGACGTGGACGGAGGGCCGGCCGATGCCGCATGTGATCATCAAGCACTTCCCCCAGGACCTCGACGAGGAGACCCGGGCGCGGCTCGCGGCCCGGGTCTCGGAGGCCGTGCGGGAGGCGTTCGGGGTACGGGAGGGTGCCGTGTCCATCGGACTGGAGCCGGTGGAACGGGAGGAGTGGGACGCGGAGGTGTACCAGCCGGACATCGCCGGGGCGCGGGACCGGCTGATCCAGTTCCCGGACTACTGACCGAGGGGCCGCAGCCGGGCCCGCGGGCCCGTCAGCCCCTCGTTTCGCTCTCCTCGCACGGCAGGAACGCCTCGAGGACACGGCGGTCCCGGCGGACCTGGTAGGCCGTGGAGACGGCGATCAGCAGCAGGGCGGGGGCGACGGGGATCAGGTAGGGGGCCATCCGGTGCTCCTTTCGGTCACGGTCGTACGCGGGCGGGGTGTGCGGGGTGCGGGACCCGCGGACGACAGGTGTGTCCGGCGGCTCACCACGCGGGGCAGAGGCGGTCCAGGTGCAGCCTGGCACGTGCCTCCGACAGTGCGCCGACTTGAGGACGGCGCCCGTGGGCCCCGGTCCGGACACGGGCCGCACTGCCGGTGTCCGGAACCGGAGCCGTCCGTGGCGCTCCCTCCGGCCCCATCATGAACTCCGCGCCCGCGGCGCCGCATTGCCGGTTTCCGGCAGTGTTGGTTAGGGTCTGCCTGCCGGAGCGGCGTCAAGAACACGTCAAGACGCGGGGGTCGAACGATGTCGTCAGCAGGCGCGGAGCCCGCGGGGTACCTGGACGGCTTCGGCGGCATCCTCGTCGAGGTGGCCTCCACCGGACGCCGCCTGACCCGCGAGGAGTTGGAGTCCCGCCGCGACCTGGGCGAGCGGGCGGCGGAGGCCGGGCTGGGGCTCCGCCGGATGGTGAGCGCCCATCTCGCCGCGGCCCGCGACGCCTGGCCCGCCTCCCCCAACACCGGTTCCCGGAGCACGAATTCGGCCGACTGCGCGCTGGCGGCGGTGCAGCAGGCGGTCGACGCGTTCGCCGAGGGGTACGAGCGGGCGCAGCGCCAGGCCATCCGCCAGGAGGAGGCGGCGCGGCGGGAGTTCATCGACGACCTGCTGCTGGGCCGCAGCGACCTGGGCCGGCTGGCCGAGCGCGCCGGGCGGTTCGGGCTGCGGCTGGCCCGGGCGCACGCGGTGGCGGTGGCCGCGGGGCCCGCCGCCTACGACGAGGGCGACCCGGTGCCGCGGCAGGTGGCGCGGGCGGTGACCGCGCGGTTCGACAGCCGGCGGATCCTGGTCACCACCAAGGACGGGCGCCTGCTGTGCGTCGCGCCCGGGGACCAGGAGGAGGTCCTCACCTGGTTCGCCAAGCAGGCGTACGCGGCGACGGACGGCGGGCAGGTCGCGGTGGGGCGGGCCCATCCGGGGCCGGGCGGCGTCGTCCAGTCCTACGAGGAGGCGCTGAGCACGCTGGAGATGGCGGAGCGGCTGGGCTTCACGGGGCCGGTGCTGAAGGCGGCGGACCTGCTGGTCTACCCGGTGCTGGCACGTGACCGGCAGGCGCTGGCGGACCTGGTGGTGAGCGCGCTGGGGCCGCTGCGGGGCGCGCGGGGCGGGGCCCGGCCGCTGCTGGACACGCTGACGGCGTACTTCGACTCCGGGTGCGTGGCGGCCGAGGCGGCGCGGCGGCTCTCGCTGAGCGTGCGGGCGCTGACGTACCGGCTGGAGCGGATCCGGAAGCTGACCGGCGCGGACCCGTCCGACCCCGCGCAGCGGTACATGCTCCAGACCGCCGCCATCGGGGCCCGGCTCCTCGACTGGCCCGCCCAGGAGCTCTGACCCCACGGCCCACGGCCCACGGCCCACGGCCCACGCAGCCACGGCGGTCGGCAGCCACGGCGGCGCGGGAAGCGGGGGCGGAGGCGGGGGAGGCGCCTCAGGCGGAGCGCTTGCGCGAGGTGGCCTTCTTGGCCGGGGCCTTCTTCGCGGCGGTCTTCTTCGCCGTCGTGGACTTCTTCGTGGAGCCGGTTCCGGAACCGGAACCCGAACCCGAGCCCGAACCCGAGCCTCCGCGGGAGCCCGAGCCGCCGCCGGAGGACGCCGTCTTCTTCCCCGCGGTCTTCTTCGCCGTGGAGGTGGACTTCTTGCCGGAGGTGTCCTTCGGGTTCGTGCGGGAGCGGCCCATCGGACGGACCTCGCCGGCGCCCTCGCCCTCCCCGTCCCCCTCTCCCCGCGACTGCTGCGCCGCCCGCACGCTGTTCTCCAGTGCCGCCATGAGGTCCAGCACCTTCCCGCCGCCGGCCGGCGCCTCCGGCAGCGCGGGCGCCTCCTGGCCCGCCGCCTTGGCCGCGACCATCTCCTCGACGGCCTCCCGGTACTCGTCGTGCAGGTCGTCCATGTCGACCTCGCCCAGCGTGTCCATCAGCGCGTCCGCCAGGTCCAGCTCCTGGTCCCGGATCCGGACGTCGCCCTCCGGCGCGACCCCCTCCGGCCGGCGGATCTCGTCCGGCCAGAGGAGGCCGTGCATGACGATCGCCTCGTCCACGACCCGCAGCATCCCCAGCCTCTCCCGTCCCCGGAGCGCGAACTTGGCGATGGCGACCTTGTTGCTGCGCTTGAGCGCCTCCCGCAGCAGCGTGTACGGCTTGGCGGCCTGCGCGCCGCCGGCGGCGAGGTAGTAGGCGGACTCCATCTGCAGGGGGTCGATCCGCTCGTTCGGCACGAAGGCGACGATCTCGATGGTCTTGGCCGTGGGGATCGGGAGCTGCTGGAGGTCCTCCTCGGTGATCGGGATCATCGAGCCGTCCGACTCCTCGTACGCCTTGCCGATCTCCGACTGGCTGACCTCCTTGTCCTCCAGTTCGCAGACCTTGCGGTAGCGGATCCGGCCGCCGTCCTCGGTGTGGATCTGCCGGAAGGAGACGTTGTGGTTCTCGGTCGCGTTCACCAGCTTGATCGGGATGCTGACCAGGCCGAAGGAGATGGCGCCGTTCCAGATCGATCGCACGTTCAGCACCCTTTCGCCGGACTTCCACCGCTATGCCCATGATGCGTGGGATTCTTATCGTATGACGCCGATCACAGAGGTGGAGGGGCGAAGGATCCCGCTCTCCAACCTGGAGAAGGTGATCCATCCGGAGGACGGCTTCACCAAGGGGGAGCTGCTGCACTACTACGCCATGGCCGCCGGGGCGCTGCTGCCGCACCTGCGGGACCGCCCGGTGTCCTTCCTGCGGTATCCGGACGGACCCCACGGCCAGGTCTTCTTCGCCAAGAACGTGCCTCCGGGTACGCCCGACTGGGTCACCACGGCGGAGGTCCCCCGGTCGGAGGGGCCGTCCCGGATGGTGATGGTGCAGGACCTGCCCTCGCTGATGTGGGCGGCCAACCTGGTCACCGAGTTCCACACCCACCAGTGGCTCGCCCAGGACCCCGGGGAGGCGGACCGGCTGGTGTTCGACCTGGACCCGGGGCCGCCGGCCGGGCTCGCCGAGTGCTGCGAGGTGGCGCTCTGGCTGCGGGACCGGCTCGCCGGGGACGGGATCGAGGCGTACCCGAAGACCTCGGGCTCCAAGGGGCTGCACCTGCTGGCGGCGGTGCGGGGCGCGTCGTCGGAGCGGACCAGCGCCTACGCCAAGGCGCTGGCGGTCGAGGCGGAGGCGGCGATGCCGCGGCTGGTGGTGCACCGGATGACGCGGAGCCTGCGGCCGGGGAAGGTCTTCGTCGACTGGAGCCAGAACGCGGGACGGAAGACCACCGCCACGCCTTACACGGTCCGGGCCCGGCCGACGGCGGCGGTCTCGGCCCCCGTCTCCTGGGAGGAGGTCGTCTCCGCCTCGCCCGAACGGCTCACCCTGCGCGCCCCCGACGTCCTCGCCCGCCTGGACCGCGACGGCGACCTCATGTCCCCCCTCCTCGACCCCGGCCACGCCGCCCCCCTGCCGGACTGACCCCTCCGCCTCCGCCACCGGGCTCCGGCCCCGCGACACCCACGCCCCGTCTCCGCGTCGCCCCCGCCCCGCGTTGGCGACACCGCGGCCCCGGCACCCCCGCCCCGCGGCCGGTGGTCCCACCCGGACGGCGCTCCACGGCGGGCGGGGCAGGGCGGCGCGTGCCAGCGTGGCAGGACGAACGGGTCCCGACACACCGGAGGTTCGCATGGCCCTGCGCCGTTCCCTGTCCCGCGTCGCCATGGGCGCCGCCGCCACCGCCCTGCTCGCCGCCGCGGCCGCCCCCGCCGTCGCCGGGCAGGGCCACCCCACTCCGCCGACCCCGCCCGGCGAGACGTTCTACCAGGGGCGCGTGACCGCCCCGGGCGGACTGCGCCTGCACACCTCCCCCTCGACGGGCAGCGAGGTGATCGGCTTCGCCCCCAGGGGTTCCGTGGTCGACATCTTCTGCAAGGCGCCCGGCGACACCGTCGACGGCAACCCGCTCTGGTACCTGCTCGCCGACGGCACCTGGGCCTGGGGCCCGGCCCGGTACATCGACAACATCGGCAAGGCCCCGCGCTGGTGCTGACATAACGGGTGCTGACATAACGGGACATCCCGCCATCCGCTTGCTACGTTCCGACCCATGACCACCGAGGCCACCCGGGTCGGGCGGGAGCGGAAGGCAGCGGGCCCCCCACCCCCCACGGCGGCACCCGTCAGCCGCCGGGGCGCGGAGCTCGCCCTGATCGTCCTCGCCGTGTTCCTGTCCGTGTGCGGCTACTGCGCCGTCGGCCTGGCCCGCACCGGTCACGTCCCGCCCGACGCCGTCCGTCACGGCGCCGGGCTCGGGGCGCTGGCCCTGGTCGCGCACGTCGTCGTCCGGCGGCGCGCCCCCCGCGCGGACCCGCTGCCGCTGCCGATCGCCGTGCTGCTCAACGGCCTGGGCCTGGTGCTGATCCACCGCCTCGACCTGGAGACGCCCGGCGACCGGGCCGCGCCCGCGCAGCTGGTCTGGTCGACCCTCGGGGTGGGCCTGTTCATCCTGGTCGTCCACCTCCTGGACGACCACCGGACGCTGCGGCGCGCCACCCGGGCCTGCGGCATCGCCGCCCTCGTGCTGCTGGTGCTGCCCGTCCTGTTCCCCCCGGTGAACGGGGCCAGGATCTGGATCCGCCTGGCAGGCTTTTCCCTCCAGCCGGCCGAGTTCGCCAAGGTGCTGCTGGTGGTGTTCTTCGCCGGTCACCTGGCCGCCCGCCGCGAGGCGCTCGCGGGGGCCGCCGCCCGCCGGGCGCCGGGCCCGGTGGTGGCGATCTGGCTGCTGAGCGTCGGGGTCCTGGTGCTGGAGCGGGACCTCGGCACCTCGCTGCTCTTCTTCGCCCTGTTCGTGATCCTCCTCTACGTCGCCACCGGCCGCCTCGGCTGGATCGCGCTCGGCCTGGCGGCACTGTCGGCCGCGGCGGTGGCCGTGGCCCGGATCGAGCCGCACGTGCGCGGTCGGGTCGCGGACTGGCTGGACCCGTTCGCCTCCGTGGAGGCCGGGCACGGGGCGGGGCAGCTCGCCCAGTCGCTGTTCGCCTTCGCGGCGGGCGGCCTGTTCGGGGAGGGGCTGGGCCAGGGGCAGTCGAGCCTGATCGGCTTCGCCGCCAAGTCGGACTTCATCCTGGCGACCGCCGGCGAGGAGCTGGGCCTGGCGGGGCTCGGCGCGATCATCGTGCTCTACGCGCTGCTGGTCGAACGCGGCTACCGCGCGGCCGAGTTGACGCCCGACCCGTTCGGACGGCTGCTCGCGGTGGGGCTGTCCTCGCTGATCGCCGTGCAGGTCTTCGTGATCGCCGGCGGGGTGACCGGGCTGATCCCGCTGACCGGGATGGCGATGCCGTTCCTCGCGCAGGGCGGATCCTCCGTGGTCACCAACTGGGTGATCGTCGCGCTGCTGGTCCGGCTCGGGGACGCGGCCGACCGCGCCCCGGACGAGGGCGAACCGCTGGACGGGGAGGGGCGGCCATGACCCGCACCGTGCGCCACGCCGGACTGCTCTGCCTGCTGCTGCTGGCCGCGCTGCTGGTGAACGCGGCGCGGGTGCAGGTGCTGGAGGCCGGCGCCCACGAGCGCCACCCGGCCAACCGGCGGGCCGACATCGACCGTTACCACCGGCCCCGCGGCGACATCCTGGTCGGCGGACGCCCGGTGACCGGCTCGGTGGACACCGGCGACCGGCTGCGCCACGAACGCACCTACACGGACGGGCCGCTGTACGCGCCGGTCACCGGCTTCGCCTCGCAGGCGTACGGCACGACCCTGCTGGAGGCCGTCGAGGACGACGTCCTCTCCGGCCGCCACCCGCTGCTCGCCGCCCTCCCGCTGCTCGGCGGCCCGGCGGACCGCGGCGGCGACGTGCAGACCACCGTCCTGCCGGCGGCGCAGCGGGCCGGGTTCGCGGGGCTGGGCGGCCGGAAAGGCGCGGTGGTGGCGCTCGAGCCGGCCACCGGGCGGATCCTGGCAGTGGTGTCCACCCCCTCCTACGACCCGGCCGACCTGTCCGGCAACGGCCCCGCCGCGGCGCGGGCCTGGCGGCGCCTGCTGGGCGACCCCGACCAGCCGCTGCTCAACCGCGCCGTGCGGCAGACCTATCCGCCGGGCTCCACGTTCAAGGTGGTCACCGCCGCGGCCGCACTGGAGGCGCGGCTGGTCCGCGACCTGGACCAGCGGGTCGGCGAACCCGGCCCGTACCGGCTGCCGGGCACCGGTACCGAGCTGACCGACGAGCGCGCGGAGTGCGGGCGGGCGACCCTGCGGCAGGCCTTCGAGTGGTCCTGCAACACCGTCTTCGCCCGGCTCGGCGTCCGGGTGGGCGCCGGGCGGATGGCCCGCACGGCGGAGGCGTTCGGCTTCAACGACGACGGGCTGCGGGTGCCGTTCGGGGTGGCCCGGTCGACGTTCGACCCGGACGTCGACCCGGCGCAGCTCGCGCTGGCCTCGATCGGGCAGTTCAACACCCGGGCGACGCCGCTGCAGATGGCGCGGGTGGCGGCGGTGGTGGCGGGCGGCGGGACGACGCGCACGCCGTACCTCGTGGAGCGCACGACGACGGCCCGCGGCACGACCATCGGACGGGCCGGACCGCGGGGGCTGCGGCAGGTGCTGCGGCCGGCGACCGCGCGGCTGCTGCGGGAGCTGATGACGGGGGTCGTCACGGACGGCACGGGCGGCCAGGCGGCGATCGACGGGGCGGTGGTGGGCGGCAAGACCGGGACGGCGCAGCACGGGGTGGGGAACGCGGGGACGCCGTACGCGTGGTTCGTGTCCTGGGCGCGGGGCGAGGGGGAGCTGGAGCCGCGGGTGGCGGTGGCGGTGGTCGTCGAGGACGCGGCGGCGGACCGCGGCGACATCACGGGCGGTGACGTGGCCGCCCCCGTCGCCCGCGCGGTCATGCGGGCGGTCCTCACCTCCTGACCCTCCTGACCCTCCTCCCCCGCCGCCGCGGGGCGGAGCGTGCCGTTCCCGTCCGCGCGGGCTCCCGCGGAAGCCGGACGGGCGGCGGACGTCCGGCGCACTCGTGCCGTCCAGGGGATTGACGCTCTTGCTGACGCGCAGTCTCATAAGAGCAGTACCGTCGGTAACACCCCCCGCACCGCACGACCGACCGCACGACGAGGTGGAGAGCCATGACCGTGACGGAGACCGACACGCTCGCCGGACTGCGTGACGCACTGGGCCTGCTGAAGGACCGCGAACAGGTCGCCAAGCGGCTGCTCGACTCGTCCGCCAAGCACTCCTTCGACCCGGACAAGGAGCTGGACTGGGAGGCCCCCTTCGAGGAGGGCAAGTGGTTCTGGCCGCCGGAGCTGGTGTCGCTCTACGGCACCCCGCTGTGGAAGCGGATGAGCGAGGAGCAGCGCATCGAGCTCTCCAAGCACGAGGCCGCCGCGCTCTGCTCCCTCGGCATCTGGTTCGAGATCATCCTGATGCAGCTGCTCTGCCGGCACATCTACGACAAGAACCCGACCAGCAACCACGTCCGGTACGCCCTCACCGAGATCGAGGACGAGTGCCGGCACTCCAAGATGTTCGCCCGCTTCATCCAGCGCTCCGGCTGCCCGGAGTACCCCGTCAGCACCGTGCACCAGCACCTGGGGCGGCTCTTCAAGACCATCTCCACCACCCCCGGCTCGTTCACCGCGACGCTGCTCGGCGAGGAGATCCTCGACTGGATGCAGCGGCTGACCTTCCCGGACGAGCGGGTCCAGACCCTCACCCGCGGCGTGACCCGGATCCACGTCGTGGAGGAGGCCCGCCACGTCCGGTACGCCCGCGAGGAGCTGCGCCGGCAGATGGTGACCGCGCCCCGCTGGTCGCGTGAGTTCACCCGGCTCACCTCCGGGGAGTTCGCCCGGGTCTTCTCGGTCGCCTTCATCAACCCCGCGGTGTACACCAACGTCGGCCTCGACAAGCGGCAGGCGATGGAGCAGGTCAAGGACAGCGCCCACCGCCGGGACGTCATGCAGACCGGCGCCAGGAAGCTGACCGACTTCCTCGACGACATCGGCGTGCTCCGCGGCCCGGGCCGCAAGCTCTGGCAGTCCTCCGGCCTGCTGGCCTGACGCCCGCGGCCGTCCGGGGCCGCCACACTGGAGGGGTGAGAAGCGAAGAGACCCCCTTCGAGGGCGGCCCCCTGGACGGCCGGACGCTGCCCGTGCTGCTGGGGACGACCGGGCAGCCGCCGAAGTACTACAAGGTGCCGGTGCCCGACCCGGACGGCGCGCCGCCCACGGTGCTGGTGTACCGCCGAGAGCCCCGCGGCCACGGCCGCCGACTGGGACTGCCGGTCGGCTGGAAGTACGTCTTCGTGCCCGGCGCCACCGGCGACGAGGGCCGCCCCCGCTGGCCCTGGTCCCGCCCCTCGCGCACTCCGGGGACCACCGACGGGTGACCGGGTTGCGCCACTCGCCGACCCTCGGCGCGCGGCCCGGCGCGGGCCCACCCATCCTGCCGGTGCGGAGCGGAAGGACCGCCCCGCGCCGGAGGTGACGTCATGTCAGGACGCCTGTCGCGCGGTTCCGTTGCCCGCCTGCTGTGCGCCGCCGTGGTCGGGGCGGGCGCCCTCTCCCCCGCACCGGCCGCCCTCGCCGACGACGATCCCGCGCCGCCCTCGGGGGCGTGGCAGCGGCCGGTCGCCGTCCTCCTCGCGGACCTGCGCACCCTGCACCGGCAGGCCGACCGGGCCGCCGAGGAGTACCGGGCCGTCGACGAACGGCTCGCGGAGCAGCGCAGGCGGGTGGCCGCGCTGGACACGCGGCTGGCCACCACCCGGCTCTCCCTCGACGACAGCCGCGCGGCGGCCGGACGGTTCGCGCGGGCCCAGTACCGGGACGCCGCCGGGGCGGTGTCGCCCTATGTGCGGGTGCTGTTCGCCCGCGATCCGCAGACGGCCGTGGAGGAGGGCCGGCTGCTCGCCCGCGCGGCCCGCGAGCACGCGCGGTCGGTGGAGCGCCTGACCGGCGGCGAGCACCGGGTCCGCGACCTGGCCCGGCGGGCCCGCGCCGCGCTCGACGGTCAACTGGTGCTGGCGGAGCGGAGGAAGAAGGCGGACGCCAAGGTCCGCTCCCGGCTCCACCGCATCGAGGAGCTGCTCGCCTCGCTGTCGCCGGGGCAGTTGGAGGCGCTGGCCGCCTACGAGCGGCGCACCGGGAAGAGGATGACCGCCCCGGGTCCGGCCGGGACCGCCGCCGGGACCGCCGGTGGCGGCGCGGGGTCCGGCCGCGAGGCGGTCCGGGACGGGCCCGCCGCCCGGCCGGGAGGCGGGGCGGCGGGAACCAAGCGGGCGTTGGACGGTGTCGTCAGCCGCTGACGGAGGCCAGGTAGGCGTTGGCCTTGTCGGGCTCGAAGAAGAAGTTGTCGAAGTCCGCGGGGTCGTTGAACCCGTTGGCGAACCGGTCGGCGACCGGCTGGAGCTGGCCCGCGGCGCCGATCAGGTTGAGCACGTGCTCCGGCGGCGGCGCCAGCATGGCGTTGGTCCACCTGGTGACGTGCTGCGCGGTCGCCCAGTAGCGGTCGAAGGCGGACCGCATCCAGTCCTCGTCGAACGGCTTGTCGCCGTGCTCGAGGATGGCGTCCAGGTAGGCGGCGGCGCACTTGGAGGCGGAGTTGGAGCCCTGCCCGGTGATCGGGTCGTTGGCCACGACCACGTCGGCGACGCCGAGCACCGAGCCGCCGCCGGGCAGCCGGCCGATCGGGTTGCGCACGGTCGGGGCGTACCGGCCGGAGAGCGTGCCGCCCGCGTCGGTGAGCTCCACCTTGGTGGCCCGGGCGTACTCCCAGGGGGTGAAGCGCTCCATCAGTTCCAGGGTGAGCGCCAGGTGCTCCGACGGGTCCTTGACGCCCTGGAAGACGTCCAGCGGGCCGCCCGGGACGCCCTCCCAGAAGAGGATGTCGGCACGCCCGGAGAGCGTGTACGTCGGCATGATGAACAGCTCGCCGACGCCCGGCACCAGGTTGCAGCGGACCGCGTCGAACTCGGGGTGCTCGGGGCGCGGGCCCAGGCCGTGGACGTACGCCACGGCCAGCGCGCGCTGCGGCTCGGCGTAGGGGGAGCGCGAGGCGTCCCGCTCGAACATGGAGACCAGCTCGCCCTTGCCCGCCGAGACCAGCACCAGGTCGTACGTGCGGGAGAAGTAGTCGAGGTCGGAGACGGCGGCGCCGTGGATGACGAGCTGGCCGCCGCGCTGGGCGAAGGTCTCCATCCAGCCGGCCATCTTCACCCGCTGGTCGACGGACTGGGCGATGCCGTCCAGCTTGCCCACCCAGTCGATCACCCGCTGCGACTCCGGTCCGGCGACCGAGACGCCCAGGCCCTCGATCTTCGGCGCCTGGGACTCCCAGAAGTTGAGCTGGAGATCCCGCTCGTGCTGCAGGGCGGTGTGGAACATGCACTGCGTCGACATGACGCGGCCGGAGCGGATCTCGTCCGCGGTCCGGTTGGACATCAGGGTGACCTCGTACCCGTGCTGCTGGAGTCCGAGGGCGAGCTGGAGGCCGGACTGGCCGGCTCCGACGACGAGTATCTTCCGCATGCGGGATGTCTCCTACTCGGGACGCTGGGGGCGGGGCGTCTGGTTGCCCAGGCCTGACGGGCAGGCCGCGCGGGCCTACTCGGGGAGGGAGTCGAGCGCGTGGCCGACGAGGGCCAGCAGGGTGTCGACCACCGCGATCCGGCTGCGCGCATCCATGATCATGACAGGTACCGCCGGAGGTATGGACAGCGCCTCCCGGACGTCCTCCGGTTCGTACCGCTCGCTGCCCTCGAAGTGGTTGACGGCGACGACGTACGGCATGCCGCAGCTCTCGAAGTAGTCCAGCGCGGGCCAGCAGTCCTTGAGACGGCGGGTGTCGGCCATGACCACGGCGCCGACCGCGCCGCGGGCCAGGTCGTCCCACATGAACCAGAACCGCTGCTGGCCGGGCGTGCCGAAGAGGTACAGGACGAGGTCGTCGTCGAGGGTGATGCGGCCGAAGTCCATGGCCACGGTGGTGGTGGTCTTGCCGGGCGTGGCGGTGATGTCGTCGGTGCCGGCGCTGGCCTCGGTCATCAAGGCCTCGGTCTCCAGCGGCTTGATCTCCGAGACCGTCCCGACCAGCGTCGTCTTGCCGACGCCGAACCCGCCGGCCACCAGGATCTTGGTGGCCACGGGGGCGCGGTTGCGGTCGGTCTGCCACGGCTTGAGGACCTCCTCCTCCGCGTCGGTCACCGCTTCGTTCACGGCATCAGAGACGGCGAAGGCCATGGAGCACCCTTTCGAGCAGTGCGCGGTCGGGACGGCCGGAGGTGTGGCCGGTCCCGTACACGCGGATCTTTCCCTGGTCCGCGAGGTCGCTCAGCAGGACGCGGACGACACCCAGCGGCATCTTGAGCAGCGCGGCGATCTCCGCCACGGTGCGCATGCGGCGGCAGAGCTCGACGATGGCGCGCATCTCCGGCATGACCCGGGTCACCAGCGTGCCGTTCGGCAGCTCCTTGCGCTCCGGGGGCGCGTCCAGCGCCGCCACGAAGGTCTCCACCAGCAGCACGTGCCCGAAGCGGGTCCGGCCGCCGGTGAGCGAGTAGGGGCGGACCCGGGCGGGTTTGCGGTCCCCGCCACGGACCGGAAGCCTGGGGGCGCTCATCGTCCGCTCCTCACGGTGGCGTCCTTGCGTTCCATGGAGTCGCGCAGCTCGTCCCGGAGTTCGGGCGTCAGCACGTGTCCGGCCCGGCCGACGAAGAGCGCCATGTGGTACGCGATCACGCTCATGTCGCAGTCGGGCGCGGCGTGCGCGCCCAGGAGCGAGCCGTCGCTGATCGCCGTGACGAAGAGGCTCCCCTCCTCCATGGCGACCATCGTCTGGCGGACGCCGCCGAAGTCCAGCAGCTTGGCGGCGCCGACGGTGAGGCTGCCGATGCCGGACACCACCGTGGCCAGGTCGGCGGCCGAGCCGCGCGGGCCGGCCGGCGCCTTCCTGTCCTGTTCCTTCTCCTTGGGGGCGTGGTCCGCCGGGTCGGAGGAGAGCAGGAGCAGGCCGTCCGAGGAGACGACCGCCACCGACTGGAGTCCGGGTACCTCCTCCACGAGGTTGGTCAACAGCCAGTGCAGGTTGCGAGCCTCACTGCTCAGTCCGACGGTGCTGGGCGCGGTCAACTGCTTGCCTCCTCGACGGTTCCCCCCGTGGCCTGCTCGGATGCGATCCCCTCACGGGGGTGCGGCACGTCGGCCCCCTCACCCCGTTCCCCCTGCGGACCCGGCTTCCCCTCGCCCGGCCCGCCAGTCGTCGACGCCAGCTCCGCCTCCACGTCACGGCGGCCGGCCTGCGACCCCTTGTGGAAGCCGCCGAGCCTGCGGCGCAGCGCCTCGGCGTCCACCGCCTTGCCGTGCGCCCGCGGAGCCGGGGCGCTCACGATCTTGGGCGTGCGCTTGGGCAGGCCCTTGTCGGTCACCGGCTCGGCCCCGGCCTCGTCCGCCGCGCGCTCGTGGCGCTCGGGGCCGATGGCGTACGGGTCGGCGTTCCCGTCCCGGCCGGCCGTCCCGTCCCGGCCTGCGGTCCCTTCCCAGCCCGCGGCCAGGTGCTCCGCCTGCGCGCCGGTCATCTGCTCCGGGAGCCGCACGGCGGTGGTCTCCTCGGCCGCCGCCTCGTACCGGTCCCCACCGGTGCGGGCGGCGCCGGCGGCGGCCGCGGCGTCGGCCTCGGCTTCGCTTCCGGCTTCGGCGGGGGTCTCCGCGCGCGGCGCGGGCGCGGCGATCGTGAAGGCGGAGTCCCCGTCGGTGCTCACGGTCGGGGCCGCCGCGCGGTCGGCGCCGGCCGCGGTGGCGATGCCGTCGGCCGCGGTGGCCGTGCCGTCGGGCGCGGTGGCCGGTCCGTCGGCGCGGGCCTCGGCCGCGGTCCGGGCGGCCTGGGCCGCGATGGCCTGCTCGGCCGCCGCGATGACGACGTCGACCGGTTCCCCGGCGGCGGTCACGCCCGCGGCGGCGCCGTCGCCGGAGACCGTCTCCTCCCGCGGCGCGGGCACCGGCGCGGGTCCGGCCCCGACGGCCCCGGTGGCCGCCCGGCGGTCCCCGGCCGCGGCGTCCAGCTCCGCCGCGCTCCGCCGGGCCTGCGTACGGCCGGGCAGCACGTTGGAGTTGGCCTCCGCGTCCGCACCCGGCAGGGCGGTCGGGGCGCCGTGCTGCTTGAGCGGCGCGGTGGTGACCGGCGCGGCGGCCGGCGCGGCGGCCAGCAGCGAGGTGGGCAGCACCGCGACGGCGGTGACGCCGCCCTGCTTCTGCTCGCGCAGCCGCACCCGCACCCCGTGCCGGTGCGCGAGACGGGCCACGACGTACAGGCCGAGCCCCAGGCCGTCGTCCTCGTCCGGCCGGTGCGGCTGCTCCGGGTCGAAGTGGGCCAGCCGGTTGTTGAGGCGCTCCAGCCGGTCCCCGGTGACGCCGATGCCCTCGTCCTGGACGGAGAGCATCACCTCTCCGCTCTCCAGCAGCCAGCCGGAGACCTCCACCGGCAGCTCCGGCGGCGAGAAGGCGGTGGCGTTCTCCAGCAGTTCGGCCAGCAGGTGGCTGAGGTCGTCCGCGGCGAACCCGGCGAGGTGCGCGGCCGGCGGCAGCGCCCCGATCCGCACCCGCTCGTACCGCTCGATCTCGCTGACCGCGGCGCGCACCACGTCCACCAGCGGCACCGGTCCGGCGTGCTGCTGCCCGTGCTCGACGCCCGCCAGCACCAGCAGGTTCTCGCTGTGACGGCGCATCACCGTGGCGAAGTGGTCGACCTTGAAGAGCGTGGAGAGGCCCTCCGGGTCCTCCTCGCGGGCCTCCATGCCCTCGATGACGGTGAGCTGGCGCTCCACCAGGCCGAGGATCCGCAGCGCCAGGCTGACGTAGGCGCCCTCGACGGAGTCCTCCGACCGCTCCAGCTCCTCGCGGGCCGCGTCGAGCTCGGCGCGCAGTTCCTCGCGCGCGTCGGCCATCCGCTGCCGCTCGCCGATCAGGTGCTTGCGGTCGGCCTCCAGGGTGCCGATCCGCTCCTGGAGCGCCAGCGCGTGCGCGTGCAGGGTGTTGACCGAGCGGACGACCTGGGAGAACTCGTCCTTGCGGCCGGTGAACCGGATCGGCTCCTGGCCCTCCGGGTTCTCGGCGAGCCGCGCCGAGCCGAGCCGCAGCACCGCCAGCGGCCGGGTCAGCGAGCGGGCCAGCGCGGTGGCGATGCCGACCGCGACCAGCAGCAGCGCGACCAGCGCGGCGATGCGGATCTCCAGCTCGGTGACGTCGTTGTCACGGAGCTCGACCAGGTTCTTCACACGGCTCTCGTAGAGCGAGGACTCGGCGCCCCGCATCAGGTCGAGCCGGGAGGACAGCGCGGCCGCCAGCTTCTTCGGGTCGGTGCCCAGGTCCTTGTCGTTCAGCTGCGGCTGGTCGGTGAGGCGCTCCAGGTAGTCGCGGGCGGCCTCCGACTCCGGGCCGGTGACGGTCGACTCGAAGGCGGCCGCGGTGCGGTCCGGCGCCGTCTCGCGGAACTCGGCCAGCGAGGCGTCCGAGCGGACCTGGGCCTGCTGGGCGGCGGCGGAGAGCTCGTCACGCCGCTTCGCGTCGGCCTCGGTGGCCACGCGGCTGATCGTGGTGGCGCCGGTGACCGGGTCGTAGACCGGGGTGCTGGTGCTGGGCACGGCCAGCGCGGCCAGCAGCAGGCCGCGGGCGGCGGCGGCCTGCTGGACGGCCGAGTCCAGCTCGGCCAGCGCGTGGGCGCCCGCTCCGGCGCGCGGCGGGGTGTCGTCGGCCAGGGCGCCGGCGAGCCGGTGGAGCTCTGCGATGACCTGGGAGTACGCCTCGTGCGCTTCAAGAGCGGTGCTCTTGCCGGAGAGCGCCGCTCGCCGCACGGTCGCGATCTCGTCCAGGTCCGACCGCAGGGCGGCCGGGACGTCCGGGTCGCCGCGCAGATCCTCTATCTCCCGGTCCACGCGCGCGCCGCGCTGCTCGGAGGGGGCCCGGGACTCGGGCCGGCCCGCCGCGATGTAGGGGGTGACCTCGTCCCGTTCGTCGGCGAGGGCGTGGGCGAGGGTGAGGGCGTCCTGGGTCTGCTCGGTGAGCGTCACCAGGTCCCTGCTCTCGTCCAGCCGCCCCGCGGCGGAGAGGACGGAGGGGGTGCCGGCTGCCGCGACGGCGGCGGCCACCACGGCCACCGCGACGATGAGCCGGTTGCGTACGTGCGTGGGCCGGCCCCGGCCCACCTCGCCGCCGGCCGGGGCGGACGCGCCCGGGGTGCCGGTGGTGGTGGGCGAGTTCTCCGTGCCCTCGCGGGAGGCCTTCTTCTTGCCCGTACGCCGAGGCCGCGTCTTCTGCACCGGTGCTCGCATTCCTGACTCGTGTACCCAAGGCCCGGGTGACCTGCCGTCAACTGGGGCGACACTCACCCGGTACGGTTCCGGTTTTCGGTGTCCGACCCTCCCAGTGCCGGTGGGCGGTGACCGGTCATCAACCGTCCCGCCACCCGAAGGAGTGAACATCGGAGGGTAGTTGAGGGGCAAGTTACAACCCCCCACCCGCGCGGTCGTCCGAGCGGGGCCCCGGACCCCCGGGTGGACGGCCGACACGGACTTTGGCAGGATTCGCCGCCACGCCTTCACAATCACGCCGGATTCCCCACCAAGCGGGCACGACCCGGGAGTTCCGCCACCTGCCGCGCCTCGCCGCCGGTGTTCCCGCGCGACCGGCGACGCCGCGTGCAGACTGGCCGGATGCGTACCGAACTGGCCTCCGAGCCCTCCGAACTCGGCTTTCCCAACGAGGACTTCGTCTCCGTCGGACTCCCCGCCTCCGGCCTCGGCGGCGCGGTGGTGGTGCTCGACGGGGTCACTCCTCCACGCGGCGAAACCGGGTGTGTGCACTCCGTTCCCTGGTTCACCGCCCGGCTCGGCGGGGCACTGACCGAACTGTCCCTATCCCGGCGGGATCTTCCCCTGACGGAGGTGCTGGCCGCCGCGATCCGGCGCACGGCCGAGGCGCACGCGGACAGCTGTGACCTTTCTCACCCGCGGACGCCGCAGGCCACGGTGGTGGTCGCGCGGTGGGACGCGGAGACGGTGGAACACCTGGTGCTCGCGGACTCCGTGCTGCTGGTGGAACGGGCCGACGGGGAGGTGGTCGCGTGCACGGACGACCGGCTCGCGCGGATCCCGCGGGAGCGGCTGCGGTCGGCCGCGTACGTGGACGCGAACCTGCGGAACCGGGAGGGGGGCTTCTGGACCGCCGCGGCCGATCCCGGCGTCGCCGCGCGGGCCGTCGTCGGCTCGGTGCCGCGGGACGGGGTGCGCTCCCTCACCGCGCTCACCGACGGCGCGACGCGGTGGGTGGAGGTCTTCGGCCGCGGGGGGTGGGGGGACGCGCTCGCCGTGGTCCGCGACCGCGGGGCGGGCGCCCTCATCGCGGAGGTCCGCGCCCTGGAGTCCGCGGACGCCACCACCCGCGCCCACCTCGGCCCTTCCAAAACCCACGACGACGCCACCGTCGCCCACCTACGCCTCTGACACCTCCGGTCCCCTACGGGGGGGAGAGGCAGGCCGTGCAGCGCGCGGCGCGGCCGTGAGGCGTGCGGCGCGGCGGGACCGTGCGGGAGGCGGGGCGGCCGTGCGGGGAGGCGCGGCCGTGCGGCGTGCGGGGAGGCAGGGCCGTGCGGGGAGGCGCGGCCGTGCGGCGTGCGGGAGGCGGACCGTGCGGCGCGGCGCGGCGGGACCGTGCGGGAGGCGGGGCGGCGCGGCCGTGCGGTGTGCGGGGCGGCGGGACCGTGCGACGTGGGGGAGGCGAGGCCATGCGGGGAGGCGAGGCCGAACGCCGCGCGGCCATGCGGGGCGGCGCGGCCGTGCGGGAGGCGGGACCGTGCGGCGTGCCGGAGACGGGACCGTGCGACGTGCGGCGCGGCGCGGCCGTGCGACGTGCGGGGTGGCAGGGCCGTGCGGGGAGGCGGGGCCGGGCACTGCGCGGGGCGGGGAAGTCCCGCGTTGCGGGGGTTCCGGAGGGGGGTGAGCATGGCGGGAGGTTGCCCTGACGAGGGAAGGAACCCCGCGTGCGCAGACGCAGAGCCGTGACCGCCGCCCTCACCGTTCCGTTCCTCCTCGCGGCCGCCCCCGCCCCGCCCCCCGAGGACCCCGCGGCCGCCCCGGCCCTCGCCGCCCGCCTCGTCACCCGCGCCGACGCGCGGGACGCCCACCGCCACCTCGTCGCGTTCCAGCGCATCGCCGACGCCAACGGCGGCAACCGCGCCGCCGGCACCCCCGGCGCGGACGCGTCCACCGCCTACGTGCGGGACGCCCTCCGCCGGGCCGGCTACCGGGTCACCACGGTCCCCTTCGCGTTCACCTACGCCGAGGCCCTCGCCGAGAAGCTCCGCCTCACCGCTCCGGGCGCCGCCCCGCGCGACGTCGGCGTGAAGCTGATGACCTACACCGTCTCCACCCCCGAGGGCGGCCTCACCGCCTCCCTCGCCGCCCTGCCCGCCCGCGGCGACGACACCCCCGGCTGCGAGGCGTCCGACTACGCCGCCCACGCGGTGCAGGGCAAGGTCGCGCTGGTCCCCCGCGGCGCCTGCTCGTTCGCCGAGAAGCAGCGCGCCGCCGCCGAGGCCGGCGCCGCCGCCGTCCTGATCGCCAACAACGAGGACGGCCCGCTGCACGGCACGCTCGGCGACCCCTCCGCCGCCGTGATCCCGACCGGCGGGGTGAGCCGCGAGGACGGCGCGGCGCTGTCCGCCGCGGCGGAACGGGCCGGGAAGGCGGGGGCCACCGTCACCCTCGACCTCCGCGAGCGCCGCGAACGGCGCACCGCCCACAACGTGATCGCCGAGACCCGCGGCGGCGACCCCGCCCGCACGGTGATGCTCGGCGCCCACCTGGACTCCGTGACCGAGGGCCCCGGCATCAACGACAACGCCTCCGGCTCGGCCGGCCTGCTGGAGGTCGCCCTGGAGCTGGCGCGGGCCGAGCACCGCCCGGCCCACCGGGTGCGTTTCGCCTGGTGGGGCGCAGAGGAGTTCGGCCTCCTCGGCTCCACCGAGTACGTCGGCGGCCTCTTGGCCGAGGAGCGCGAGCGGATCCGGCTCTACCTGAACTTCGACATGATCGCCTCGCCGAACTACGCGCTGTTCGTCTACGACGGAGACGACTCCGACGGCCTCGGCGCGGGCCCCGGCCCGGCGGGCTCGGCCCAGCTGGAGCGGCGCATCACCGCGTTCCTGGACCGCCGCGGCCTGCCCCACCTGGGGACCGACTTCACCGGGCGCTCGGACTACGGCCCGTTCGTCGAGGCGGGCATCCCCTCCGGCGGCACCTTCACCGGCGCGGAGGAGGCCAAGAGCGAGCAGGCGGCCGCCCTCTTCGGCGGCGAGGCGGGGAAGCCCTACGACCCCTGCTACCACCAGGCCTGCGACGACCTGGACAACATCGCGCGGCCCGCCTTCGAGGCCAACATCGACGTCATCGCGGACGCCGTCGGCACCTACACGCACGACCTGGCGTCCCTGTCCGCCCCCGCACCCGCCCCGGCGGCCGCCGCCCCCGCGCCCGCCGCCGCGACGACCGGCGGCGGCCTGCGCCCGGGGCACGCGGGCGTCACACGCTGAGCAGCCGGGCGACCGAGGAGCTGAGCAGCCGAGCGGCCGAGGCCGCCGTCCGAGGGCCCGCGGGACCCGGACCCGGGCCCGGTCCCGGGCCCCCGAACGGCGGCACGCCGCGCCGCGCCGCGTCAGCCGAGCGCCAGCGCCTGCACCCGGTCGTACGCCCCGTTGAACCGGTTGTGGTCCCCGACGATCGGCCCGGTCGAGGTGTACTGCCACATCGTGTAGTACGGCCACCCGGCCGGCAGCGTGCCCACGGTCGAGGCGTAGCGGGCGATCCAGAGCGGGTTGCTCGCGCCGAACCCGCTGTAGTTGCCGGTGCACTCGGTCCACCAGCTGGTGGCGGTGTAGATCACCGCGTCCCGCCCGGTCCGGGCCTTGTAGGTGGTCAGGAAGTCGCGGATCCAGGCCACCATCTGGCTCTGGGTCTTGCCGTAGCAGGACGCCCCGTACGGGTTCCACTCGATGTCCAGCACGCCCGGGAGGGTCCTGCCGTCGCGGGACCAGCCGCCCCCGTTGTCGACGAAGTAGTGGGCCTGGGCGGCGCCGGTCGTGGTGTCCGGGGTGGCGAAGTGGTACGCGCCGCGGATCATGCCGACGTTGTACGACCCGTTGTACTGCTGCGCGAAGTACGGGTTCTTGTAGTAGGTGCCCTCGGTGGCCTTCGCGTAGGCCCACCGCACGCCGCTGGTCCACAGCCCCGACCAGTTCACGTTGCCCTGGTGGCTGCTGACGTCGACGCCCTCGGTCTGGGTCACGGCGGCGGCCCTGCCGCTCGGCGGCTCGCCGTGCCGGCCGTCGTGGGCCGGGACGCCCATGCCGAGGTGGGCGGAGCCCCGGGCGGGCGGCTTTCCGGCCGCGGTGCCCTCGGCGGCCTGGGCGGGGGTGACGGTGAGGGCGGCGAGGGCCGCGAGGAGCGCGCCGGCGAGTACGGCGCGCGAGGGTCTGAGCACGGACATGCGGAACCTCCGGTGGGGAGCTCGAAAGCTGTTTTGCCGCGAACATGTCAGTGGTGCCGGGCACCGAAGCTACGCCCGTAGAGCTCCCCCGGAAAGAGCGCCTGCCCCCCGCGGGGCCGCGCCGGTTCCCCCGTTCGCCGATATCCGGCCACCGGGCTTGGCAGGATGGACGGCATGTCCGCCACGTACACCCCCGTGCAGGCGGGGGACGCCGAGCCCCCCGTCGTCGTGGACCGCCGCACCGGCCCCCACGGCGAGATCGTCCTGCGCCGCCACGGACCGTTGCTGCAGATCATCGCGAACGGCTGCTTCCTGATGGACACCTCGGACGGCCGCTCCGAACGCCTTCTGGTCGACGCCGCCGCCCGCCGGCTCGAGGAGACCGGCGGCCGCGCGGCGCCGCGTCTGCTGATCGGCGGCCTGGGGGTCGGATTCTCGCTCGCACACGCCGTCGCCGACCCCCGCTGGGAGCGGATCACGGTGGTCGAGCGCGAGCCCGCGGTGATCGACTGGCACCGTTCGGGCCCCTTGACCCACCTCACCGCCGAGGCCCTCGCCGACCCGCGCACGGAGATCGTCGAGGCCGACCTGACGCGTTATCTGAATGTGACTTCCCACACCTGGGACGCCCTGTGCCTGGACATCGACAACGGCCCCGGGTGGACGGTTGACGAGGGCAACGACAGCCTCTACGCACCGGCCGGACTGGCATGCTGCGCAAGGGTTTTGCGCCCCGACGGGGTGCTGGCGGTCTGGTCGGCCCAGCCGTCCCCGGAATTCGAAGGTACCTTGCGGAATGCCGGGTTCCGACAGGTCCGTACCGATGAGGTCCCCGTTGCCCGAGGAGTCCCCGACGTGATCCACCTGGCTCTGCGGCCCGGGATGGCTCTTGACGGGTGACTCCCCGTACGCTGCCCCTGGCGCCGATCATCGGCGCCGTGACCGCAGGCATGGGAATCACCCCACGGATTCCGGAAAGCACACCAGGGGCGGGCGATGGAGCAGACACACACCTCGCACAGCGGAAGCACGGCGACGCAGGGCGCTCAGCGCAGAGTCCTGGTGGTCGAGGACGACCCGACGATCGTCGACGCCATCGCGGCCCGCCTGCGCGCCGAGGGGTTCCTGGTGCAAACAGCGGGTGACGGACCGGCCGCCGTGGACACCGCGGAGGCGTGGCAGCCCGACCTGCTGATCCTCGACGTGATGCTGCCCGGCTTCGACGGCCTGGAGGTCTGCCGCCGCGTCCAGGCCCAGCGCCCGGTGCCCGTGCTGATGCTCACCGCGCGCGACGACGAGACCGACATGCTGGTCGGCCTCGGCGTGGGCGCCGACGACTACATGACCAAGCCGTTCTCCATGCGGGAGCTGGCGGCCCGGGTCCACGTGCTGCTGCGCCGCATGGAGCGCGCCGCGCTGGCCGCCGCCACGCCGCGCTCGGGCGTGCTGCGCCTGGGCGAGCTGGAGATCGACCACGCCCAGCGCCGGGTGCGGGTCCGCTCCGAGGACGTCCACCTGACGCCCACCGAGTTCGACCTCCTGGTGTGCCTGGCCAACACCCCGCGCGCGGTGCTCTCCCGTGAGCAGCTGCTGGCCGAGGTGTGGGACTGGGCCGACGCCTCCGGCACGCGGACCGTCGACAGCCACATCAAGGCGCTGCGCCGGAAGATCGGCGCGGAGCGCATCCGCACGGTGCACGGCGTGGGCTACGCCCTGGAGACGCCGACGCCATGACCAGCGACCCGGTGGCCGGGCGCCCGGTGAACGGGCGCGGACCGTACGGGCCGACGTGCCCCCGGCGCGGGATGCGTCCGTTCTCGATCAAGACCAAGCTGTGCGCGCTGGTCGTGATCTCGGTGCTGATCACCACGGGGTTCCTGCTCATAGCCCTGCGCACGGACACCGAGCTGCGGTTCGTCATGGTCTTCTCCATGATCGCGACGCTGCTGATCACCCAGTTCGTCGCGCAGTCGCTCACCGCCCCGCTGGACGCCATGACCGGCGTGGCCCGGTCGATAGCGCACGGCGACTACGGCCGCCGGGTCAGCGAGAACCGGCGCGACGAACTCGGCGACCTCTCCCGGGCGATCAACCGGATGGCCGACGAACTCGACGCGCAGGACCGCCAGCGCAAGGAACTGGTGGCGAATGTCTCGCACGAGCTGCGCACCCCCATCGCCGGGCTGCGCGCCGTGCTGGAGAACGTGGTGGACGGCGTCTGCGAGGCGGACCCGGAGACGATGCGGACCGCCCTGCGGCAGACCGAGCGTCTGGGCCGGCTGGTGGACACCCTGCTGGACCTGTCCCGCCTGGACAACGGCGTGGTGCCGCTGAAGGCCCGCACCTTCGAGGTCTGGCCGTACCTCTCGGGGATCATCAAGGAGGCCGGCATGGTCGCCGCGGCCCGCCCCGGCCTGGCCTCCGGCTCCGGCACGCACACCCGCAGCGACGTCCACCTGCACCTGGACGTCCAGCCCACCGGGCTGACCGCGCACGCGGACCCGGAGCGGCTGCACCAGGTGCTCGCCAACCTGATCGACAACGCGATGAAGCACAGCCCGTCCCGCGGCCGGGTCACCGTGCGCGCCCGGGGCGGCCCGTACCCGGGCTCGCTGACGCTGGAGGTCCAGGACGAGGGTCCCGGCATCCCGCGCGCCGAGTGGCACCGCGTCTTCGAGCGCTTCAACCGCGGCTCCGCACCGTCGCACGGCCCGGGCAGCGACGGCGGCACCGGGCTGGGGCTGGCGATCGCCCGCTGGGCCGTGGAACTGCACGGCGGACGCATCCGCGTGGCCGAATCCGAGCGCGGCTGTCGCATGCTCGTCACCCTTCCGGGAAACATCCCGGATGAGGGTTGACGTAAAGTTCGGACCAAGACCTCTTCAAGATCGACCGACGTCCGCGCCGGTGGACCACGTGTCAGCACGTGGAAGGGGGGAACAGGCTCGTACGGAGGCCGTGCGCGGCTTCCGTCGTCGCACCCGTACACACCTGTTTCATAGGGGAACCCCGGTTGTTTCCCGCCATTTCCGCCGCCGAAACACGCTCGCGGATGTGATGTGCGCGACGATGACCGGGCCCGGCCTGACCATCCCTGCCGGGGAGGCGTAGCCTTTGTTCCCGCTGTCCATAACCTTGTGAAGCGGAAGAGGGCGGTTGCCGCCGTGTCGCCACAGTCCCCCAGTAACTCGAGTGTCTCGACCGACGCAGGTTCGGCGGGTAAGAACCCCGCGGCCGCGTTCGGTGCCAATGAGTGGCTCGTCGACGAGATCTATCAGCAGTACCTCCAGGACCCGAATTCGGTAGACCGCGCCTGGTGGGACTTCTTCGCCGACTACAAGCCGGGCTCCTCCGCCCAGCAGTCCGCCGCGCCGGCCCCGGCCGCCCCGGCCCAGCCCGCAGCCCCGGCCCCGGCCGCCGCTCCGGCGCAGGCCGCCGCTCCCGCCGCCCCGCAGCAGGCCGCCGCTCCGGCCGCCCCCGCGAAGCCCGCGGCCCAGGCCGCTCCCGCCCCGGCGAAGCCCGCCGCCGCCCCGGCTCCGGCCGCGGCCCCGGCGAAGGCCCCCGCCAAGGCGAAGGCCGAGCCCGCGACCGAGGCGAAGGCGGGGCCCGAGTACGTCACCCTGCGTGGCCCCGGCGCCGCCGTCGCCAAGAACATGAACGCCTCCCTGGAACTGCCGACCGCCACCTCGGTCCGCGCCGTCCCGGTGAAGCTGCTGTTCGACAACCGCATCGTCATCAACAACCACCTCAAGCGCGCCCGGGGCGGGAAGATCTCCTTCACGCACCTCATCGGGTACGCGATGGTGCAGGCCGTCAAGGCCATGCCGTCGATGAACTACTCCTTCGCGGAGAAGGACGGCAAGCCGACGCTGGTCAAGCCGCCGCACGTCAACCTCGGTCTGGCCATCGACCTGGTGAAGCCCAACGGCGACCGCCAGCTGGTCGTCGCGGCCATCAAGAAGGCCGAGACGCTGAACTTCTTCGAGTTCTGGCAGGCCTACGAGGACATCGTCCGTCGCGCCCGCGACAACAAGCTGACGATGGACGACTTCACCGGCGTGACGGTCTCCCTCACCAACCCCGGCGGCATCGGCACCGTGCACTCCGTGCCGCGCCTGATGCCCGGCCAGTCGGTGATCATGGGCGTCGGCGCCATGGAGTACCCCGCCGAGTTCCAGGGCACCTCCCAGGACACCCTGAACAAGCTGGGCATCTCCAAGGTGATGACCCTCACCTCGACCTACGACCACCGGGTCATCCAGGGCGCCGCCTCGGGCGAGTTCCTGCGGATCGTGTCGAACCTGCTGCTCGGCGAGAACGGCTTCTACGACGAGATCTTCGAGGCGCTGCGCATCCCCTACGAGCCGGTCCGCTGGCTCAAGGACATCGACGCCTCGCACGACGACGACGTCACCAAGGCCGCCCGCGTCTTCGAGCTGATCCACTCCTACCGGGTCCGCGGCCACGTCATGGCCGACACCGACCCGCTGGAGTACCAGCAGCGCAAGCACCCCGACCTGGACATCACCGAGCACGGGCTCACCCTGTGGGACCTGGAGCGCGAGTTCGCCGTCGGCGGCTTCGCCGGCAAGTCGATGATGAAGCTCCGCGACATCCTCGGCGTGCTCCGCGACTCGTACTGCCGCACCACCGGCATCGAGTACATGCACATCCAGGACCCGAAGCAGCGCAAGTGGCTCCAGGACCGCATCGAGCGCCCGCACTCCAAGCCGGAGCGCGAGGAGCAGCTGCGGATCCTGCGCCGCCTGAACGCCGCCGAGGCCTTCGAGACGTTCCTGCAGACCAAGTACGTCGGCCAGAAGCGCTTCTCGCTGGAGGGCGGCGAGTCCGTCATCCCGCTGCTCGACGCGGTGATCGACTCGGCCGCCGAGTCCCGCCTGGACGAGGTCGTCATCGGCATGGCCCACCGCGGCCGCCTGAACGTCCTCGCCAACATCGTCGGCAAGTCCTACGCGCAGATCTTCCGCGAGTTCGAGGGCAACCTCGACCCGAAGTCGATGCACGGCTCCGGCGACGTGAAGTACCACCTGGGCGCCGAGGGCACCTTCACCGGCCTCGACGGCGAGCAGATCGCCGTCTCGCTGGTCGCCAACCCCTCGCACCTGGAGGCGGTGGACCCGGTCCTGGAGGGCGTCGCCCGCGCCAAGCAGGACATCATCAACAAGGGCGGCACGGACTTCACCGTCCTGCCGATCGCCATCCACGGCGACGCGGCCTTCGCGGGCCAGGGCGTGGTGGCCGAGACCCTGAACATGTCGCAGCTGCGCGGCTACCGCACCGGCGGCACGGTCCACATCGTCATCAACAACCAGGTCGGCTTCACCGCGGCCCCCGAGTCCTCGCGTTCCTCCATGTACGCGACGGACGTGGCCCGCATGATCGAGGCCCCGATCTTCCACGTCAACGGCGACGACCCCGAGGCCGTCGTCCGGGTCGCCCGGCTCGCCTTCGAGTTCCGCCAGGCGTTCAACAAGGACGTGGTCATCGACCTCATCTGCTACCGCCGCCGCGGTCACAACGAGTCGGACAACCCGGCCTTCACCCAGCCGCTGATGTACGACCTGATCGACAAGAAGCGCTCGGTGCGCAAGCTGTACACCGAGTCCCTCATCGGTCGCGGCGACATCACGCTGGAAGAGGCCGAGCAGGCGCTGCAGGACTACCAGGGCCAGCTGGAGAAGGTCTTCACGGAGGTCCGCGAGGCCACCGCGCAGCCCGTCCCCTCCGAGGCCTACGACCCGCAGGCCGGCTTCCCGGTCCCGGTGACCACCGCGATCTCCTCCGAGGTCGTCAAGCGGATCGCCGAGTCGCAGGTCAACATCCCCGACCACATCACCGCGCACCCGCGCCTGCTGCCGCAGCTGCAGCGCCGCGCCGCGATGGTCGAGGACGGCACCATCGACTGGGGCATGGGCGAGACCCTCGCCATCGGCTCGCTGCTCCTCGAGGGCGTCCCGGTCCGCCTCGCGGGCCAGGACTCGCAGCGCGGCACCTTCGGCCAGCGTCACGCGGTCATCATCGACCGCGAGACCGGCGAGGAGTTCACGCCGCTGCTGTACCTGTCGGACGACCAGGCCCGCCTGAACGTCTACAACTCCCTGCTCTCCGAGTACGCGGCGATGGGCTTCGAGTACGGCTACTCGCTGGCCCGTCCCGAGGCGCTGGTCATGTGGGAGGCGCAGTTCGGCGACTTCGTCAACGGCGCGCAGACGGTGGTGGACGAGTTCATCTCCTCCGCCGAGCAGAAGTGGGGCCAGACCTCCGGCGTCACCCTGCTCCTGCCGCACGGCTACGAGGGCCAGGGCCCGGACCACTCGTCCGCCCGCCCGGAGCGCTTCCTCCAGATGTGCGCGCAGAACAACATGACGGTTGCCATGCCGACCCTGCCGTCGAACTACTTCCACCTCCTGCGGTGGCAGGTGCACAACCCGCACCACAAGCCGCTGGTGGTCTTCACCCCGAAGTCGATGCTGCGGCTGAAGGCCGCCGCGTCGAAGGCGGAGGAGTTCACGACGGGCAGTTTCCGCCCGGTCATCGGCGACGAGTCGGTCGACCCGACCGCGGTGCGCAAGGTCGTCTTCTGCGCCGGCAAGGTCTACTACGACCTCGACGCCGAGCGGAAGAAGCGCGGCGACACGGAGACGGCGATCATCCGCCTGGAGCGGCTGTACCCGCTCCCGGGCGAGGAGATCCAGGCCGAGCTCGCCAAGTTCCCGAACGCCGAGAAGTACCTCTGGGTGCAGGAGGAGCCGGCGAACCAGGGCTTCTGGCCGTTCATCGCTCTGAACCTGATCGACCACCTCGACCTGAAGGTCGGCGCGGACGTCCCCGCCGCCGAGCGCCTGCGCCGCATCTCGCGTCCGCACGGCTCGTCGCCGGCCGTCGGCTCCGCGAAGCGCCACCAGGCCGAGCAGGAGCAGCTGGTCCGTGAGGTCTTCGAGGCGTAAGGCCCCGCAGTCCTCCTGGTGAGGGCCCGGTCCAGGTTTCCCCGGCCGGGCCCTTACCCTTTCCCCGTACCGTCCACCGTCCACCGTCCTGACCGTCCGGTCCACCGCAGGAGAGACACCACCGCCATGTACTTCACCGACCGCGGCATCGAGGAGCTGGAGAAGCGGCGCGGCGAGGAGGAGGTCACCTTCGAGTGGCTCGCCGAGCAGCTGCGCACGTTCGTGGACCTCAACCCCGACTTCGAGGTCCCCGTCGAACGCCTCGCCACCTGGCTCGCCCGCCTCGACGACGAGGACGACGACTGACCTTCCCGGCGGGCCTCGCTGGTCCGCCGCGCGAGCGGTACGCGGCTGCCGTACCGCCCCGCCCTTCGGGCACTGCAGCGCCCTTCCCGGCCGAGAGCACAGGGGAGGGTGCCGCCCGCAACGAGCGTCCCGCTCCACCTCCGGCAGGCCGACGACACCGGCACCGTCCGCACGCGACCCCCGCCGCAGCACTGCGCAGTACACCCTGCGTAGACGGCACCGAGCCCCCTCACCGAGGGGCAACACCGACGGCCGCCGGGCCGCACCACCCCGCCGAGCGGCCCGCACCACCTGACCCGAACCGACGACACCGTCCGCACGCGCCCCCGCCGCGGCACCGCGCAAGTACACCCTCAGCGGACCGCACCGAGCACTCCCACCGTGGGACGGCACCAACGGGACGCGGGGCCGCGCCTCCCCGCCGAGCGGCGCGCACCACCTGACCCGAACCGACGACACCGTCCGCGCGCGCCCCCGCCGCGGCACCGCGCAAGTACACCCTCAGCGGACCGCACCGAGCACTCCCACCGTGGGACGGCACCAACGGGACGCGGGGCCGCGC
>NZ_JBSFVZ010000024.1:53494-91740 GCF_053592575.1 Streptomyces sp. NPDC002640
GCCTCCCCGCCGAGCGGCGCGCACCACCTGACCCGAACCGACGACACCGTCCGCGCGCGCCCCCCGCCGCAGCACCGCACAAGCGTTGCCCCGCTGCCCCGCGGATAGGACCCGCCCCCGGGGCGAGCGCGCACGCCCCCCCGTGCCGCTCAGCCACCCCGCCCCCGCCGCACCACCCCGTACCCGACCCCCACCACCCCGTGCGCCACCAGCAACGCCCCCACCGCGACCGCCCCGCCCCGTCCCCGCCCCGCCCGCGCCCCCCGCGCGAGAACCGGCACCCCCACCGCGATCTGCGCCGCCGCGAGCCCCATCGCCCGCGGCCCGCCGCTCCACGGCATCCAGTCCGCGAACCGCCCGCCTCCCGCGACGTCGAGCTCGGTCAGCATCGCCTCCCGCCACCCCGGCCACTCCATCCTCCGGGTGCCCGGCCTCCCCCGGAGCGCCTCCCGCAGCCCCCCGGCGGCGTCCCCCGGCTCCAGCCCCGGCGGCAGAGCCACCCCCACCCGGGTCAGCACCGCCAGCAACCCCCGCAGCCGCGCCCCCGCGTCCGCCTCCGGGTCCGCCGCCCGCAGCGCCTCCAGCAGCTCCGCGTCCAGCACCGGGTCCAGGCCGAGCCGCCCCACCACCGCCAGTACCAACGGCTCCCCCTCCACCGCCTCCCCGTGCGGGGCCCCGCCGCCCGCCCCGGTCACCCCGACCGGCGTCCCGTCCGCCCGCCACCCGAACCCGACCGCCCGGCGGAACCCGGAGGCCAGCAGGAAGCCGCCACCCGCCGCGTCCCACCACAGCGCCAGCACCGGCCACGGCGCCCCCACCGCCAGCGCCGCCGCCCACCCGCCGACGACCCTCCCCACCGGGGCCGGTTCCTCCGCCCGTGCCCACGGCTCCCGCTCCGGCACCAGCACGCTCCACCCCGCCCCGGCCCCGCTCAGCAGCATCGGCTCCCTCAGCAGGAGCGCCGCGGGCGCCACCACCCCCGGCTCCGCCCGGCACAGCAACAGCGCGCCCGTCGCGCCGCCACCTCCCTCCTCCGCTTGCTCTGACCCCTCTGCTCCCTCTGCTCCCTCTGCTCGCCGCGGTCGCTCCGGTCGCTCCGGTCGTTCAGTCGCCATGATCGCCACGGTAGACCGGCCCGAACGATTCCTCCCCCTTTGTTCCCCCACCTCAATCTCACTCGAACGGGTGCCTTGTCACGTTCCGCAACCGCGATATATCGTGTTCCGCAGAAGACGCGATACACCGCGTCCCGCCGCCAGGAGGTCCGCATGCCCGAGTGGTCCGTGACCAAGCCGCTCAAGCTCACGCTCGACGACCCCGTCCACTCGCTGCAGGTCCGCCTGGTCCGTGGCGCGGTCAACGTGGTCGGCACCGACGAGCCCACCTCCCGCCTGGAGGTGACCTCGCTCGAGGGCGAGCCCCTGGAGGTGACCCTCGAGGACGGCGTGCTCACGGTGGCCTACCGCGACCTGCCCTGGCACAACGTCCGCAAGCTGCTGACGCGGGAGCCCTGGCGCAGCAGCGCCGTGGTGTCGCTGGCCGTCCCGGCGGGGGCGACCGTCCGGATCGGTTCGGTCGACGCCGCCACGACGGTCTCCGGCGTCAGGGGCCGTACCGAGGTCCAGGGGGTGAACGGCGACACCACCCTGGTCGGCCTCACCGGCCCGGTCTCGGCGTCGACGGTCACCGGCTCCGTGGAGGCGCAGGCCCTCTCCGGCGATCTGCGCTTCAGCTCGGTCGGGGGCGACCTCACGGTCGTCGAGGGCTCGAGCCGCTCGGTCCACGCCGAATCGGTGACCGGTTCGGTGATGATCGACCTGGGCCGCGCCGGCCCGGCCGACCTGAAGCTCTCCAACGTCTCGGGCGAGATCGCCGTGCGGCTCCCCGAGCCCGCCGACGCCGAGGTCCGCGCGGACACGGCCGCCGGCTCCCTCGCGAACGCCTTCGACGAGCTGAGGGTGGGCGGCATGCCCGGCACCCGCAGGATCACCGGCCGGCTCGGCGCCGGCAGCGGCCGGATCCGCGCGACCACGGTCTCCGGCTCCATCGCCCTGCTGCGCCGGCCCGCCACCCCCGACACCGAGAGCGACACCCCGACCGAGAAGGTGCTCTGACATGCCTCCCGTCTTCGCACACGGCCGCCTCCGCCTCTACCTGCTGAAGCTCCTGGACGAGGCCCCCCGCCACGGGTACGAGGTCATCCGCCTGCTGGAGGAGCGCTTCCAGGGCCTCTACGCCCCCTCCGCCGGCACGGTCTACCCGCGCCTGGCCAAGCTGGAGGCCGAGGGTCTGGTCACGCACAGCACCGAGGGTGGCCGCAAGGTCTACTCGATCACCGACACCGGGCGTCAGGAGCTGGCGGACCGCAGTGCCGAGCTGGCCGATCTGGAGGTCGAGATCCTCGAGTCGGTCGCGGAACTGGCCTCCGAGATCCGCACCGACGTGCGCACCGCCGCCGGGGACCTGCGCCGTGAGATGCGCGCCGCCGCCGGCCGGACCGGCCAGGGCGCCAACGGCAAGGGCACCGGCGGCAAGGGCACCGGCGGCGACAAGAGCCGCGCCTTCGGCCCCTTGGGCGAGGGCCCCTTCGGCGACAAGGACGCCTGGCAGGCGGCCAAGGAGGAGATGCGCCGCGCCCGCCACGAGTGGAAGGAGCAGGCCCGCCGGGCCAAGGACGAGAGCCGCCGGGCCCGGGAGGAGGCCGAGCGGGCCCGCCGCCAGGCCGCCGAGGCCCAGGAACAGGTGGAGCGGATCGCCCGCCGGGTGCAGGAGCAGGTCCAGGACCACTTCGCCCGCGGCGACTGGCCCACCGGCCTGCGCGAAGGGCTCTCCGAGCTCACCAAGGAGTTCGGCCAGTTCTCCGCCTTCCGCACGTTCGGCCCCTTCGGAAGGCCCGCCGACCGTACCGGCGCCGCGGAAGACAGCACACCCACCAACGGCCAGGACACCGACGCACGGTCCGCCCCCGGGAAGGCAGACGGCGCGGACGCCCCGGTCAGCCCGGGTGACCCGGTCTTCGCGCCGGTGGCCGACGGCCTGGAGGTTCACTACCGGCCGGAGTGGGCCCACGACCCCGGCACGGGCGAGCCGCTCCGCGACCTGGAGCGCCTGCTGGACCGCTTCCGCGACGACGTCCGGGACGCCGCCCGCGACCACGGAGTCGCCCCGGACCAGCTGACGGAGGCCCGCGACCACCTGGCCACCGCGGCGGCCCGTATCGCCTCCATACTCGCCGCCCCGCGGGCCTGAGCGAAGCCGGCCCGGCGCGCGGCGGGGAGCCTCCCGGCACGCGGCCGGGTGGCTCCCCGCCTCACTCTGGGGCAAGGAGCCACCCGGTCACCGCGGTGTCGCCCGCTCTCAGCTCGCGGCGGCCTCTCCCCCGCCCCACAGCACGCGCTCCAGGGCCTCGGGGGTCACCATGTGCTCCGCGAGGACGCCGGAGGCGATGCCCGGGCGGGTCGCGAGGGCCAGCAGCAGGTGCTCGTCCCCGATACGCCGCTCCCGATGGGCCAGGGCGGCGCGCAGGGAGTCCTCCAGGACGCCCTTGGCGCCCCGGGTGAAGGGCCGGTGACCGAAGCGGCTCCGGGCACCCCTGCGGCGGCCTGCGAGCGCTCCGGCGCCGTGGGCGGCCTCCACGCGGGAGACGATCTCGTCGAGGTCGATGCCGAGCCCCGACAGGGCCTCGGCGTCGGCTCCGGTGAGTCCGCCCCGCCGCCGGGCGGCGGCCAGCGACTCGGCCACGGCCTCCCGTTTCCCGGCGAGACCCAGCGCCGCCAACGCGAAGGACCCCCGGCTGCCGGTCCGGTCGAGCACGGACAGCAGCAGGTGCCCCTCGTCCACCCGTTCCGCCCCCGCCCGCTCCGCGTACTCCACCGCCCCGACGACCGCGTCCCGGGCGTCCTTGGTGAACCGCTCGAACATCACTGCCTCCCGTACTTCTTGTGCACGGCCTGCCTGCTCACGCCGAGCTCGGCGGCGATCTCCTGCCACGACCAGCCCTGGTTGCGCGCGTTGCGCACCTGGACGGCCTCCAGTTGCTCCAGCAGCTTCCGCAGCGCGGTGACCGCACGCAGTCCCACGCGGGGATCGCGGTCCCCGGCCCGCTCGGCGAGGTCCGTTGCTTCCGTCATGCCGTCAACTATGGTTGACATCCCGCCGCACGTCAACCACGGTTGACGCAGGAGGGTATGGGCACCGCACCCGGCCGCACCGCGCACGGGCCCGCCGGCACACGAAAAACCTCCGGCACCCGCCCGGAGGGACAGGTGCCGGAGGCCGGCGGACGCGCGTGGTCAGGACTGGGTGAGGACGATCTTCCCGAAGAGGTCTCCGGAGGCCATCCGCTCGAAGCCCTCGCGGGCCCGGTCCAGCGGCAGCGTCTCGTCGATGACGGGCCGGACCCCGGTGGCGGCGCAGAAGGAGAGCAGGTCCTCCAGCTCGTCCTTGGTGCCCATGGTGGAGCCGACGACCTTGAGCTCCAGGAAGAAGATCCGGGTCAGCTCCGCCTTCGACGGCGCGTCACCACTGGTGGCGCCGGAGATGACCAGGGTGCCGCCGGGCCGCAGCGACTTCACCGAGTGGGACCAGGTGGCCGCGCCGACGGTCTCGATGACGGCGTCGACCCGCTGCGGCAGCCGGGCGCCGCTCTCCACGGCCTCCACCGCGCCGAGCTCCAGGGCCCGCTTGCGCTTGGCCTCGTCCCGGCTGGTGGCGAACACCCGGAGCCCGGCGGCCTTGCCGAGGACGATCGCGGCGGTGGCCACGCCCCCGCCGGCGCCCTGGACGAGCACCGAGTCGCCGGGACGGACGCCCGCGTTGGTGAAGAGCATGCGGTAGGCGGTGAGCCAGGCGGTGGGGAGGCAGGCGGCCTCCTCGAAGGAGAGCTCCTTCGGCTTGGGCAGCACGTTCCAGGTGGGCACGGAGACCTGCTCGGCGAAGGTGCCCTGGTACCGCTCGGTGAGGATGGAGCGGGGCTCGCGGGGGCCGACCCCGTGGCCGGTCTGCCCGATGACGGAGTGCAGGACGACCTCGTTGCCGTCCTCGTCGACGCCCGCGGCGTCGCAGCCGAGGATCATCGGCAGCTTGTCCTCGGCGAGGCCGACGCCCTTGAGGGACCACAGGTCGTGGTGGTTGAGCGAGGCGGCCTTCACGTTGACGGTGGTCCAGCCGGGGCGCGCCTCGGGCGCCGGGCGCTCCCCCAACTCGAGTCCGTTCAGCGGCTGGTCACGATCGATACGTGCGGCATAGGCGGCGAACATGACCTTGACCCTAGGTCGCCGCCGGGCCCCGGGGAACCGTCCGGCACTGTGACGTGGCCGTCACGTCGCGCGTGAGGCGCCCCACGGCCCCGCGGCGGGCACGCCGCGGCCCCCGGCGCCGTGAGGTCACCGGGGGCCGCGGACAGGTCCGGACAGGCGTCCGGACAGACGCCCGGACAAGCGTCCGAGCAGGCGCTCCGGACAGGCGTCCGGCCGGGCGTCAGACGCGCGCCACGCCCTCGGCCCGCGCGGCCGCCGCCACGGCCGCGGTGACCGCCGGGGCGACCCGCTCGTCGAACGGCGAGGGGATCACGTAGTCGGGCGCGAGGTCGTCGCCGACCACGGCGGCCAGCGCCTCGGCGGCGGCCAGCTTCATGCCCTCGGTGATCCGCGAGGCCCGCACCTGGAGCGCGCCGGCGAAGATGCCGGGGAAGGCCAGCACGTTGTTGATCTGGTTCGGGAAGTCGGACCGCCCGGTCGCCACCACGGCCGCGTGCCTGTGCGCGACCTCGGGGTGGACCTCCGGGTCCGGGTTGGCCATCGCGAACACGAAGGCGTTGTCGGCCATGGACGCCACCGCCGACTCCGGCACGGTGCCGCCGGAGACGCCGATGAAGACGTCGGCGCCCGCCAGCGCCTCCTCCAGCGAGCCGCTGATCTGCGACTTGTTGCTCATCGCCGCGATGGCCGCCTTGACCGGGGTGAGGTCGGTCCGGTCGCTGGAGACGACGCCCTTGCGGTCGGCGACCGCGACGTCACCGATGCCGGCCTCCAGCAGCATCTTCGCGATGGCGATGCCCGCGGCGCCCGCGCCGGAGATCACCGCGCGCAGCTGGCCGAGGGTCCGGCCGGTGAGCCGGGCCGCGTTGCGCAGGGCGGCCAGGGTGACGATGGCCGTGCCGTGCTGGTCGTCGTGGAAGACGGGGATGTCCAGGCGCTCGCGGAGCCGGTCCTCGATCTCGAAGCAGCGGGGCGCCGAGATGTCCTCGAGGTTGATGCCGCCGAAGGACGGCGCGAGCCGGGCGACGGTCTCGACGATCTCGTCGACGCCGGTGCAGTCCAGCGCGATCGGGACGGCGTCCACGCCGCCGAACTGCTTGAACAGGATGGCCTTGCCCTCCATCACGGGGAGGGATGCCTCCGGGCCGATGTCGCCGAGGCCCAGGACGGCGGTGCCGTCGGTCACCACGGCGACGACGGAGGACTTCCAGGTGTAGTCGTTGACCAGCTCGGGCTGCTCCGCGATGGCACTGCACACCCGGGCCACGCCCGGGGTGTAGGCGAGGGACAGGTCGTCCTTGTCCCGCACCGGCACGGTGGCCTGCACGGCCATCTTGCCGCCGCGGTGCAGGGCGAACGCCGGGTCGATGGAGTCCAGGCCGTCCGGGCCGTCGGTGGTCTGGTAGCTGGGAGGATTGACGATCTCCGCTGACACGTGTCGTACCCCTTAAGGCTTTTTGGTTGAGGGTGACCGCTCCGGGTGAGGAGCGGGCGGGCACCGCACACGGCCATGGAGGGATGCCATGACCGGCCGTGCGCGACGGGCGCGCCGCACACGCGCCCTGAGCCCCCGATGTGGGGTGTAAAGAACTTTCTTACCGGACGACGATCGCCAGGACGAGTCCATACCGGGAAGCTCACACCCCAGTGACATGACTCATGCCCGGAAAGATGGACAAGTCGACGCACTCCGGTCCCGGCCGCCCGGACCCACCCGTACCCCCTGTCCGCATTCCGAGACTGGCCGCAGATTTTTCGGCTCGTATCGGAAATGACCGGAGAAGTGCCGCCGTTCCCTGAGGGGTTCTTGGGGTTTACGAGGTGTCCGTTATGCGATTTTGACCTGGGCGATCACTCGAACGGGTGAGTCCGAATGGCAAGATGCGGGCATTGCCCACGCGCGACACCCAAGGCCGTGTGCCGCGGCGGCAGTCCTCGCAGTCTGCTCCACCCATTCGCCGGAGGATCCCACCATGACCGCACGCTCCACCCGTCGTCCGTCCGTCGCGCCGCGCAGGCCCGTTGCGATCGGCGCGATCGCGGTCGCCGGCGCCCTGCTGCTCACCGGCTGCGGCGACCAGACCACCGAGGCCGAGGCCAAGGAGAGCAAGGGCGCCGGCACCTCCGCGGCGGCCGCCCCGCTCGCCGACCTGCTGCCCGCGGACGTCAAGTCCAAGGGCGTCGTGAAGGTAGGTTCGGACATCGCCTACGCGCCGGTCGAGTTCAAGGACGAGTCGGGCAAGACCGTCGGCATCGACCCCGACATCGCCGACGCCCTGGGCAAGCAGCTCGGCGTGAAGTTCGAGTTCGAGAACGGCACCTTCGACACCCTTCTCACCGGTCTGCGTTCCGGCCGCTACGACATCGCGATGTCCGCGATGACGGACACCAAGGACCGCCAGGAGGGCGTGGACTCCGACACCGGCAAGAAGGTCGGCGAGGGCGTCGACTTCGTCGACTACTTCACCGCCGGTGTGTCGATCTACACCAAGAAGGGCGACGACAAGGGCATCAAGACCTGGGCCGACCTGTGCGGCAAGAAGCTCGTCGTCCAGCGCGGCACCGTCTCCGAGGACCTCGCCAAGGCCGAGTCGAAGAAGTGCGACAAGGGCGAGAAGATCACCATCGAGGCCTTCGACAACGACCAGCAGGCCCAGACCCGTCTGCGCGCCGGCGGCGCCGACGCGGGCTCCTCCGACTTCCCGGTCGCCGCCTACGCGGTGAAGACCTCCGGCGGCGGCAACGACTTCCAGCTGGTGGGCGAGCAGGTCGACGCCGCTCCGTACGGCATCGCCGTCGCCAAGGACGACGCCGAGCTGCGCGACGCCCTCAAGGCCGCCCTCGACGCGATCGTCAAGAACGGCGAATACCAGAAGATCCTGGACAAGTGGGGCGCCTCCGAGGGTGCTGTCACGGAGGCCGTGATCAACGGCGGCAAGTGACCGCTCCACCGGCCACAGGCCACCCGAAAGGCAAGTCCCGTGACTGATGACATCGACAAGACGGCAGGTCCGGCCGGCGTTCCCCCGGCCGGCCCGGAGGCCATCAGGGCCGTTCCGGTCCGGCACTACGGCCGGTACGTCTCCGCCGTCGTGGCGATCGGGCTCCTCGGCTCGATCGTGTACGCCTTCTCCCAGGGCAGGATCAACTGGGGGGCCATCCCGGAGTACTTCTTCGACGAGCGCGTGCTGGAGGGCGTCGGCAAGACCCTTCTGCTGACCGTGCTCTCGATGCTCATCGGCATCGTCGGCGGTGTGCTGCTCGCCGTGATGCGGCTGTCGAAGAACCCGGTGACCAGGGCCGTGTCCTGGTTCTACATCTGGTTCTTCCGCGGCACCCCGGTCCTCGTGCAGCTGGTGGTGTGGTTCAACCTCGGCCTGGTCTTCGAGTACATCGTCCTCGGGCCGATGTACAAGGACGAGTGGTCGGACTTCATGACCCCGCTCCTGACCGTGCTGCTCGGCCTGGGCCTCAACGAGGCCGCCTACATGGCCGAGATCTGCCGGGCCGGCCTGCTCTCGGTGGACGAGGGCCAGACCGAGGCCGCGCACGCGCTGGGCATGAGCCACGGCAAGACCCTCCGCCGGATCGTGATCCCGCAGGCCATGCGGGTGATCGTGCCGCCCACCGGCAACGAGGTCATCAACATGCTGAAGACCACCTCGCTGGTCTCGGTGGTGCAGTACGCGGAACTGTGGCGCATCACGCAGGACATCGGGCAGATCTCCGGCGCCCCGGTCGAGATGTACTTCCTCGCCGCGGCCTGGTACCTGGTGATGACCTCGGTCCTGAGCGTCGGCCAGTACTACATCGAACGGCACTACGCGCAGGGCTCCATCCGCCAGCTTCCGCCCACCCCGTGGCAGATGTTCAAGCGCACGGTCCTCTCCGTGTCGAGCCGGAAGGGAGCGGCGGCATGACCGGCAAGAGCACGACGGGGGCCTCGGAGCACCCCATGGTCAAGGCCGAGGGCGTCCACAAGTCGTACGGCCACGTCGAGGTCCTCAAGGGCATCGACCTGGAGGTCCGCAAGGGCGAGGTCTTCTGCCTGATCGGCCCCTCCGGCTCCGGCAAGTCGACCTTCCTGCGGTGCATCAACCACCTCGAGAAGATCAACGCCGGCCGGCTGTACGTCGACGGCGAGCTCGTCGGCTACCGCCAGAAGGGCGACAAGCTCCACGAGCTCAAGGACAGCGAGGTCGCCCTCCAGCGCCGCGACATCGGCATGGTCTTCCAGCGCTTCAACCTCTTCCCGCACATGACCGCGGCGGAGAACGTGATGGAGGCGCCGATCCAGGTCAAGGGCGTCAGCAAGGCGGCCGCCAAGGAGCGGGCGCACCACCTGCTGGAGCGCGTGGGCCTCGGCGACAAGGCCGGGAACTACCCCTCGCAGCTCTCCGGCGGCCAGCAGCAGCGTGTGGCGATCGCCCGCGCGCTGGCCATGGACCCCAAGCTGATGCTCTTCGACGAGCCGACCTCCGCGCTCGACCCGGAGCTGGTCGGCGACGTCCTGGACGTCATGCGGGACCTGGCCGAGTCCGGCATGACGATGGTGGTCGTCACCCACGAGATGGGCTTCGCCCGCGAGGTGGGCGACAACCTGGTCTTCATGGACGGCGGCGTGGTCGTGGAGTCCGGCGACCCGCGCGAGGTGCTGACCGACCCGAAGCACGAGCGGACGCAGTCCTTCCTGTCGAAGGTGCTGTGACTGTCGAGGGCGCTGTGACCGTCGAGGGTGCTGTGACCGCGCGGACGCGGTGACCTCGCCCGGCGGCGGCCGGGCGGGGCGGGACCGAGGGGCGGCACGGGAACTTCCCGTGCCGCCCCTTCGTCTTCACCCGCGCCGGGTAATACCTTGTAGGCATGCCCGGCGGTTACCGTCCGACCGTCACGCGACTCACGCGACCCATAGCCCTGCGTTAGGACTGCACGTGGAACTGGCCTTCTACTCGGACTACGCCGTCCGCCTGGTCAACAGCGAGGAGCCGGCCCGGGGCAAGGACGAGCTGACGTCGGTGGACGCCGTCCGGGACCTGTTCGGCGGCAGCCGCTCCGCGGCCCGGCGGGCGACCGACGCCGACGTGACGCGGCTGCGGGCGGTGCGCGGACGGCTCCGGGCGGTCTTCGAGGCGGCGGACGCCGGGGACGAGACGCTGGCGGTGGACCTGCTGAACTCGCTGCTGCTGGAGTTCCCGGTCAGCCCGCAGATCTCCGGCCACGACCACCGCGGCGAGGACGACCGCCCGCTGTGGCACCTGCACCTGGCCGACCACCCGTCCAACGCGACGGCCGGCTACGCGGCGATCGCCGCGATGGGCCTGGCCTTCCACCTCACCGAGTACGGGGTGAACCGGCTGGGCCTGTGCGAGGCCGCCCCCTGCCGCAACGCCTACCTGGACACCTCCACCAACCGCTCCCGCCGCTACTGCTCCGACCGGTGCGCCACCCGGGCCAACGTGGCCGCCTACCGGGCCCGCAAGCGGCTGGAGGCGGACCGGTCGGCGAACACCGGCCGGACCGCCGAGAACGCCCAGCCGAGCACCGCGGGCAGCGAACGCTGACCCGGGCTGCGCGGGCGCATCCGCAGCAGCACCCGGGCCAGCACCAGCTCCGCCGGCACCACCCCGTAGTCGGTGCTGTCCCCGCCCGCGAAGGCGTTGTCGCCCAGCACCCACCAGCCGCCGTCCCGGCGCTCCGCCGCGCGCTTGACCACCAGCAGGTCCTGCTGGAACGGGTGGCGCAGCACGACCACGTCGCCGGGCCGCACCCGCGCCCCGTAGCGCACCACCAGACGGTCTCCGTGGTGCAGCGTGGGCACCATCGAGGGCCCGGTGACCTCGGCCAGCCCGAAGGGCAGCAGGGCCCGTTCCGGCCCGCTCCCCTGCCCGCCCTGCTGCGGCGACGGCTCCGTCATGCCCGCACCTCCTCGCTCGGCTCCTCCAAGAGTCCCAGTCCCGCCCCGTACTTTTGCCGTACGCCCCTGGGGGCACCCGCGATTTCCCGGGGCCTACGGAGTAATGTCCCACCTGAGAAGACGATCACGAGGAAGGATTGCTTCATGCTTTCCCGCCTGTTTGCCCGTAGCGTCAAGGTCAGCGCCCACTGCGACCTGCCCTGCGGTGTGTACGACCCGGCCCAGGCCCGCATCGAGGCCGAGTCGGTCAAGGCCACGCAGGAGAAGATGCAGGCCAACGACGACCCGCACTTCCAGACGCGTGCCACCATCATCAAGGAGCAGCGCGCCGAGCTGGCCAAGCACCACGTCTCGGTCCTGTGGAGCGACTACTTCAAGGCGCCTCACTTCGAGAAGTACCCGCAGCTCCACCAGCTGGTCAACGACGCCCTGAAGGCCCTGTCGGCCGCCAAGGCGTCGAAGGACCCGGCGACCGGCCAGAAGGCGCTGGACCTGATCGCGGAGATCGACAAGATCTTCTGGGAGACCAAGAAGGCCTGACCTTCGCGCTCGCCCGACGCACGGAAGGGGCCCGGCTCGTCACGAGCCGGGCCCCTTCCCGTCGCCCTCCCCGCCGGAACCGGGACCGCGGACCACCGGAGGCCGGGAGAACCGGGACCCGGGCGCCGCCGGGGTTACAGGCCCTGCCAGGAGGGCTTGTGGGCCCAGGTGTGGCGGAAGTAGTCGGCCAGCTTCAGCCCGGAGGCCGCGGCCTCGTCGACGACCACCGTGGCGTGCGGGTGGAGCTGGAGCGCGGAGGCCGGGCAGACGGCCGCCAGCGGCCCCTCCACGGCCGCCGCGACCGCCTCCGCCTTGCCCGCGCCGGTGGCGAGCAGCACCAGGTGCCGCGCGTCCAGGATGGTGCCGATGCCCTGGGTGATCACGTGCTGCGGCACCTGTTCGACGTCGCCGCCGAAGAACCGGGCGTTGTCGGCGCGGGTCTGCTCGGTGAGCGTCTTGATCCGGGTCCGGGACGCCAGCGAGCTGCAGGGCTCGTTGAAGCCGATGTGCCCGTCCGTGCCGATGCCGAGGAGCTGGAGGTCCACGCCGCCGGCGCCGGCCAGCGCCCGCTCGTAGTCGGCGCAGGCGGCCGTGACGTCCGCCGCCGTGCCGTCCGGGCCGAGGAAGGCGTCCTGGGCGATCCCCAGCGGCTCCAGCACCTCGCGCCGCACCACCGAGCGGTACGACTCGGGGTGCCCGGCCGGCAGACCCACGTACTCGTCGAGCTGCGCTATCCGCGCCCGCGAGACGTCCGCGTCGCCGTTGCGCACCAGCGCGGCGAGCGCCTCGTACACCGGCAGCGGGGTGGAGCCGGTGGCCACGCCGATGACCGCGTCCGGCTTGCGGCGGAGCAGCGACGCCATGGCACCGGCGATCAGCTCGCCGCCCGCCCGGGCGTCGGGAACGATGATGACTTCCACGCTGGGGCCACCGTCCTGTGGTGTAGACCTATGGTGTAGACCAATCTAGCAAGAACGGCCGTCCCGCGGAACCGTCCGGGCCCGTGCGCGGGAGCGCTCCCCGGACCCTCGGCGGACCGGTCCCGCAAACGGCCCGGGCGGGCTAGGCTGCTCAGTGCGGGAGCCCCCGCCTCCACCCATGGACACGGCCGAACGGCAGGTCCACAATTGCGGGTGCCGAGGCAGGGACGCACAGACGCCGCTCTCCCCGCACAGGAGGGCGGACCGAGGAACCGGGCCTCTCTGCCCTGACTGCGCCCGGTCCTCACCGGTCGGTTCCGGGCCGCACACCCGTGACCGATTGCTGCTCCGGGCTGCGGTGCCGGGAGGGTTGAGGGTCCCTTCCTGCGCCGCGGCCCGTGGGTGCGGCGGCCGCCGGCCGCACGGGTACGCTCGCAGTCGTGCCCTCCATGAACGAACTCGTACGCCAGCACACCGACCTCGACGCGTCCGACCTCGAGTGGCTCCACCTGCTGGTCTCCGAGTGGCAGCTGCTCTCCGACCTGTCCTTCGCCGACCTGGTCCTGTGGCTGCCGACCCGGGACGGCGCGAAGTACGTCTCGGTCGCCCAGATGCGCCCCAACACCGGCCCGACCTCGTACCAGAACGACATGGTCGGCCACCTCGTGCCCCGCGGCCGCCGTCCGCTGCTGGACGCGGCGGTGGACGAGGGACGGATCGTGCGCGAGGGCGACCCGGAGTGGCGCGAGGAGGTGCCGGTCCGGGTGGAGTCCATCCCGGTCCGCCGCGAGGGCAGGGTGCTGGGCGTGATCGCCCGGAACACCAACCTGCTCACCGTGCGCACGCCGAGCCGGCTGGAGCTCACCTACCTGCAGTCCGCCTCCGACCTGGCGCAGATGATCGCTGCGGGGTCGTTCCCCTTCCCGGACCAGCAGGTCGACATGGACGCCGCGCCGCGGGTCGGCGACGGCCTGATCCGGCTGGACGCCGACGGCATCGTCACCTACGCCTCCCCCAACGCCCTGTCCGCGTACCACCGGATGGGCCTGGCCGCCGACCTGGTCGGTTGCCACCTGGGCCGCACCACGGCCGAACTCGCCCCGTCGCGGGGCCCGGTGGACGAGGCGCTGGCGAAGGTGGCGAGCGGCTGGGCGCCGCGCGAGTTCGAGATCGAGGCCAGCGACGGCGTCATCCAGTTCCGGGCCATCCCGCTCAAGCCCAAGGGCACCCGCATCGGTTCGCTGGTACTGCTCCGGGACGTCACCGAACTGCGGCGGCGCGAGCGCGAGTTGATCACCAAGGACGCCACCATCCGGGAGATCCACCACCGGGTGAAGAACAACCTCCAGACGGTCGCCGCGCTGCTGCGGCTGCAGGCCCGGCGGATGGACTCCGACCAGGGCCGCGAGGCGCTCCAGGAGGCCGTGCGGCGGGTCGGCTCGATCGCCATCGTCCACGAGACGCTCTCCCAGACCCTCGACGAGCGCGTGGAGTTCGACGAGATCGCCGACCGGGTGCTCGCCATGGTCGCGGAGATCTCCCCGGGCACCGTCACCGGCCGGCGCAGCGGGCGCTTCGGCATCCTGGACGCCGAGGTGGCCACTCCGCTCTCCATGGTCCTCACCGAGGTGCTGCAGAACGCCCTGGAACACGGCTTCCGCCCGGGCGACACCGGCAGCGTGGAGGTCTCCGCGGTGCGCGGCGGAACCCCCCGCGAGGAACGGCTGCTGGTGACCGTCCTCGACGACGGGGTGGGCCTGCCCGAGGGCTTCGACCCGCACAGCTCCGGCAACCTCGGCCTGCAGATCGTGCGGACGCTGGTGGAGGGCGAACTCGGCGGCACCTTCGACATGGTCCGCGTCGCCCCGGAGGGCGGCACCCGGGTGCTGCTCGACATCCCCGTGCGGTCGCACAAGTGACGGGCGAGTGACGCCACTTCGGGCCGCCGGCCCCGGACAACGCCCTGGGCCCCGGACCGTGAAGGTCCGGGGCCCAGGGGCAGATCCGGTTACTGCGCGCTGCGGCTCGGGGGCGGGAGTTGCGCACACGCTGTGCGCGCCGCCAAGCTCAGGCTGTTCGCGGGGCGGGTTGTCAGGCGGAGGCCTGACGGGCCCGGTTGCGGGCGGCGCGGCGCTTCATGGCGCGGCGCTCGTCCTCGCTGAGACCACCCCAGACGCCGGAGTCCTGACCGGACTCGAGCGCCCACTGCAGACACTGCTCGATCACCGGGCAGCGGCGGCAGACGGCCTTGGCTTCCTCGATCTGCAGCAGCGCAGGACCGGTGTTGCCGATGGGGAAGAAGAGCTCGGGGTCTTCTTCGCGGCAAACGGCGTGGTGACGCCAGTCCATGGCTGCTACCTCTCCTGTGTATACGTGCAGGTGCTTGTGAATGTGAACGCTTTCACGAAACCCCCAACAAGTGAAGGGCCGTGTTCCGGTTTCCCGGAGGTGGCCATCCTTGGCTCGGAGAGGGGTTCGGGGCTCTGGTGGGACGCCGTCTGAAGGGCTGTCCCGAGCGCCACGTAGAGACTCGCAAACCTCAGCGGCGGATACAACCCCTTCCGGAAAGTTTTTTTTGATTCTTCGGTGTCTGCTAGGTCACAGCCGTACTTCCATGGGGTGGATCCTGCTCAATACGTTCGAGTGAAAGGTTTAAGGCAGGATCCACTCACACAATCACACGCAGTGCACGGCGTACGCCTGTGAACTTCACGCCCGTCCGCAGCCCCAGGTGGTCACCGTCCACCTGGAACGGCAAGGGGACCTTGGAAACCAAGGTGAACGCACTGAGATCGTGCAGCGACTTCGCGTGCTTTCCCCGCGGTCCGCGGTCCGGCGCGGAGGCCACGAGCTGGGTGCCGTAGCGCATCGCCGAGGCCGTGGACATGCTGGTCAGGCCCAGGACGTCCAGCCCCTTGTCGAACGAGGCGCCGGGCGAGGGGTACAGCGGCTTGTTGCCGAGGTACGACCACGGCGCCGTGTTCGAGACAAGGGACACCACCAGTCCCTCCACCGGTTCCTCGCCGTCCCGCAGGAGGGAGATCGTCCCCCGCGTGCGATGCGGGTCGCCCAGGAACTGGCGGAGCACCTGGCGTACGTACAGGGGGTGCGTCGACCTCCTGCCGCGCTCCCGCTGCTGCTCCACCCGCCCGACGACCCCGGCGTCGAAGCCGAGACCGGCGCAGAAGGTGAACCAGCGAACCGGAGCGCCGTCGTCCCCAGTACCCGGGGCCGGCTCGGCCAAACCGAGTCCGACGGTGCGTTCCCGTCCGTCGCGCAGGGCGTCGAGGAGGGCGCCGGTGGCCTCGACCGCGTTGTTGGGCAGGCCGAGGGCGCGGGCGAAGACGTTGGTGGAGCCGCCGGGGACCACCGCGAGTCCGGGCAGGCGCTCCGGGTCGGGTCCGTCGTGCAGCAGTCCGTTGACGACCTCGTTGACGGTGCCGTCGCCGCCGAGGGCGACCACCAGGTCGATCTCCTCGTCCCGGGCGGCGGCGCGGGCCAGGTCGTGCGCGTGCCCCCGGTACTCGGTGGTCACGGCCTCCAGCTTCACCTCGCTGGCCAGCGCGTGGATCAGGACGTCACGCGTCCGGGCGCTGGTGGTGGTTGCCGTCGGGTTGACCACGAGGAGTGCGCGCATGGTGTGCAGGTTACCTACTGATCGGTACCCGGCCCATACGAAAGGGGCGGAGCGGCGGAACGGGCCGTGCGGGCGGAGGACTACCCTGGCCGACGTGAGCGCTCAGCAGAAACCCACCGCCTCGTCCCCCGACGCACCGCGGGCCCCCGAGGAGCCCCGCGGCCCGCGGCCCGGGCGGCTCACCGCCGTCGCGGTGATCGCCGGGCTGGAGGGGGTGGCGCTGCTCGTGGGCGGCGTCATGGTGATCGTCACCGGTGTGGGCGAGGGCGAGCTCCGGTCCGCGGTGACCGGGGGCGCCACGCTGCTGGCGCTGGCGCTGCTGCCGCTGGTCGCGGCGCGCGGGCTGCTGGCCCGCCGGAGCTGGAGCCGCGGGCCCGCGGTGATCACCCAGCTGCTGGCGCTGCCGGTGGCCTACAGCCTGCTGCAGGCCTCCAGCGTGGCCATCTGGGCCGGCATCCTGCTGGGCGTCGCCGCCGTGGTCGGCCTGGTGCTGCTGGTCCACCCCGCGACGGCCGAGGCCCTCGGCGTCCGCGGTCCCGGCCGGGAGTAGGACGGGCGGCGCGCGCCGGGCCGGCACCCGGCGACGCCTGCGGCCGGTCACCGCGGCCACTCAGGCCACGGGACACCCCGGGCGCCGCCCGGTCCCGCCGGTCACTCCTCGACGAGCAGCTTCTCCCGCAGCTGGGCCAGGGTGCGGGCCAGGAGCCGGGAGACGTGCATCTGCGAGATGCCCACCTCCTGCGCGATCTGCGACTGCGTCATGTTCCCGAAGAACCGCAGCAGCAGGATGCGCTTCTCCCGCGGCGGCAGGTCCTCCAGCAGCGGCTTCAGCGACTCGCGGTACTCGACGCCCTCCAGCGCCTCGTCCTCGGCGCCCAGCGTGTCGGCGACGGCCGGTGACTCGTCGTCGGTGTCGGGCACGTCCAGGGAGAGCGTCGAGTAGGCGTTGGCCGACTCCAGACCCTCCAGGACCTCCTCCTCGGAGATCCCCAGCCGCTCGGCGAGTTCGTGCACGGTCGGCGAGCGGCCGTGCGTCTGGGAGAGCTCCGCGGTCGCCGTGGTCAGCGACAGCCGCAGCTCCTGCAGGCGCCGCGGCACCCGCACCGCCCAGCCCTTGTCGCGGAAGTGCCGCTTGATCTCGCCCACCACGGTGGGCGTGGCGTAGGTGGAGAACTCCACGCCGCGGTCCGGGTCGAACCGGTCCACGGACTTGATCAGGCCGATGGTGGCGACCTGCGTGAGGTCGTCCAGCGGTTCCCCGCGGTTGCGGAAGCGGCGCGCCAGGTGCTCGACCAGCGGGAGGTGCATGCGGACCAGGCGGTCCCGCAGCTGGCCGTACTCGGGCGTGCCGGACTCCAGCGACCGCAGCCGCACGAACAGGGCCCGCGCCTCGCTGCGGTCCTGCGCCGTCCGTTCCTCGCGGGTCGGCCGGTGGCCCTGCGCGTAGGACCGCTCGTAGGACCGCTCGGCGGACCGTTCACCGGACCGCTCACCGAGCCGTTCGCCGGTCTGCTCGAGGGGCGGCTCGGCAGGCTGCTCGTGGTGGTCCGGCTCCGCGTCGTGTCCGCCCGCCGTCTCCACGGCGGCGGCCACGGGCAGGCCCGCGTCGTCGGCCGTGTCGTGCCCGCGCTCCGCGAAGGGCCCGGCCTCCGCGCCCTGTCCGGCGTCCCGGTCGTGCTCGCTCATCGCCCTGTCCGTAGCCCTTCCCCGAGCCCCCCGATGACCGGCGTCCCCCGTCGTGCGGGGCCTGCCGGTACCGCCGCCCGGCTCCGTCGCCTCGTCCGGATGCGGGCGGGCCTGGCCGGGAATCCCGTCGCCGCCGTCCGCCCGTCCGGCCGCCCCCGCCGCGGCCCCGAGGGCGCCGCGTTCGTCGTCCCGCACCGGCCCCTCCCCGTTCCTCACGTCGGCCCGGGCCCCGCGCCGCGCTGTTTGTAGAGGCTGATCGACACGGTGCGGTCCTCGTCCACCGCGGACGACACCTTGCCCGCGAGGGCCGACAGGACCGTCCACGCGAAGGTGTCGCGGGACGGCGCGTTGCCGTCCGTGGTCGGGGCCGAGACCGTGACCTCGAGAGAGTCGTCGACCAGCCGGAAGACGCAGCTGAGGACCGAGCCCGGCACGGCCTGCTGGAGCAGGATCGCGCAGGCCTCGTCCACCGCGATGCGCAGGTCCTCGATCTCGTCGAGGGTGAAGTCCAAACGGGCGGCGAGACCGGCCGTGGCCGTCCGCAGCACCGACAGGTAGGCACCCGCGGCCGGCAGCCGGACTTCCACGAAGTCCTGGGTCGCGGGCTCGCCTGCGATCTGGGACACCCTCACCTCCAAGGTGGTACAAGCGTTTTCAGGTCCCCGGGGGTTGCCCCTCCGGGGTAACGCGATACATGGTTCAGCGGTGACGCTACCGCGCGCGGGACGTTCCTGTCCCCGTGACCCCTTCGCCGTGAACTCACTCCCAGTGAACACTTCTTCACTCAGCGTGTACAGGGGGTGCGTAGCCGCACGTCGTCACTCTGTGCCGGGTTGACGTACCCATCCGTCACACGCGTCAACCGCGTACCGGGGACGGGGTGTCGGGCCGGTGGAGACGCCTTGGAGGAACCGTACGCAGGCCGCGCCGCCGCCCCGCGCGGCGGGTGCCGGACGGGGTGGCGGGTTGCCGCGCGGGCGTCGTGATCAGCGGCGTCCGCGACGGTGGTGGTGGGCGGTCCGTTCCTGCGGCACCGCGGCGGCGGGGGCCGTCAGGTGCTCGCCGCCGGGGGTCAGTCCCTGGGCGGGGCAGCCGCTGGTCTCGCAGCGTCCGGGACGCCAGACGGGCACGAAGGCGCCCATCATCTTGTGGCGCCGGACCACGAGGGGCACCGGCCGCCCGCAGGAGGGACAGACATGTCGGTCACTGTCCATACGGCCAGGGTAGATCCCGCACCGGGCCGCCGCACCCGACGCCGTTCTTCGCCGCCGGGTGCGGGGGGCGCGGGCGCGCGCTCCGGTCAGCAGGAGCGGCGGGTGACGAACTCGGCCAGCGTGAGCAGGCCTCCGGCCGCCTCGGCGTCGGGGACGGCGCGGGACAGCTCGTGCATCGCCCGCGCCATCCGGTCGGCGGCCTGGGCGTGGGCCCAGGCCCGCCCGCCGGCCTCCTCCACGGCCCGCAGCATGCCCTCCAGGTCCTCCCCCGGCCGGTGCTCGGCCGCGTACAGCTCCGCGAGCCGGGCGCCCGCGGGGGTGCCGGAGGCCAGGGCGGCGGCCACGGGGAGGGACTTCTTGCGGGCGGCGAGGTCCGCTCCGGCCGGTTTGCCGGTGCGTTCCGGGTCGCCCCACAGGCCGATGAGGTCGTCGATCAGCTGGAAGGCGAGGCCGGCCTGGCGGCCGAAGGCGTCCAGCGCCCGCACCCGCTCCTCGTCCGCCCCGGCGTACAGGCCGCCGATGGCGCAGGAGGCGCCGAGCAGGACGCCCGTCTTGGCCTCCGCCATGGCCAGCACCTCCTCGACGGTGACCTCCCCCGGGGCGCGCCGCTCGAGTGCGGTGTCGGCCTGCTGGCCCGCGCAGAGGTCGATCACGCAGGCGGCCAGCCGGGCGGCGGCGGCCGGGGCGGCGGGGTGCGGGTCCTCGGCCAGCAGCCCGGTGGCCAGGGCCTGCAGGGCGTCCCCGGTGAGGATCGCGGCGCTCTCCCCGAACACCGTCCACGCCGTGGCGCGGTGGCGGCGGGTGGTGTCGCGGTCCATCACGTCGTCGTGGAGCAGGGTGAAGTTGTGGGTGAGCTCCACCGCGACCGCGGCGGGGAGCAGGGCCCCCGCCGCCTCGCCGGCCACGCCCGCACCGCCGTCGCCGCGGATCGCCGCGGCCGCGGTGAGGACCAGGGCGGGCCGGATCGCCTTGCCGGTCGGGGCGGCCGCCGGGGCGCCGTGGGCGTCCTCGCGGCCGAAGTGGTAGCGGGCGATCCGGCGGATCTGGCCGGGCAGCCGGTCGACCGCCCGGAACAGCGCCGGTTCCACGACCGCCTTGACCTCCCCGAGGAGGGCGACGGCCTCCGGTTCCTCCGGTCGGTCCCGGCCTCTGCCCTCCGGGCCCGTCGTTCCTCCGCCCCTCCCGTCCCGCGCGCTGCCGGTGTCCTGCGCCGCCTGTGTGGTCATCACGTGACTCATGGCCCCCCTCGGGGAACTCCCTTCACTCCGCTTGCGGATCTCCCCCGCACTGTCCCCACCCTGCCGGGCGGGGACACCGTCCGGCGCGGGTCAGCTCACCTCCACCGCCCGATCTCCACGTTCTCCAGCACGCCGAGCGCATCCGGAACGAGCACCGCCGCCGAGTAGTACGTGGTCACCAGGTAGTTGATGACCGCCTGCTCGTTGATACCCATGAAGCGCACCGACAGCCCGGGCTCGATCTCGTCCGGGATCCCGATCTGGTGCAGGCCGACGACGCCCTGGTCCTCCTCGCCGGTACGCATGGCGATGATGGAGGTGGTGCGCGCCTCGGTCACCGGGATCTTGTTGCACGGGTAGATGGGCACGCCCCGCCAGGTCGGCACCCGCTGGCCGCCGACGTCGACCGACTCGGGGACCAGGCCGCGCTTGTTGAGCTCGCGGCCGAAGGCGGCGATGGCGCGGGGGTGGGCGAGGAACAGCTTGGTGCCGCGGCGCCGGCTGAGCAGCTCGTCCATGTCGTCCGGGCCGGGGACGCCGTCGTGCGGCTGGATGCGCTGGTCGTACTCGCAGTTGTGGAGGAGGCCGAACTCCCGGTTGTTGACCAGCTCGTGTTCCTGGCGCTCCTTGAGCGCCTCCACGGTCAGCCGGAGCTGGTGCTCGGTCTGGTTCATCGGCTGGTTGTAGAGGTCGGCGACCCGGCTGTGGATGCTGAGGACCGTCTGGGCGACGCTGAGCTCGTACTCGCGGGGCCGCGCCTCGTAGTCGACGAAGGTGCGCGGGAGGTCGACCTCGCCGGTGTGGCCGGCGGCCAGGTCGATGGCCCGCTCGCCGTAGCGGTTGGTCCGCTGGGCCGGGACGGTGCGCTGCCGCCGCAGGTGCTCGCGCAGCGGCTCGGAGCTCTCCGCGAGCTGCTCGAGGTCGCGGCGGGGCAGCGTGAGGACCGTGCAGCCGGTGACGGCGCGGAGGGTGAACTCCCAGATGGCCTCGGGGTCGAGGATGGACTGGTCACCGAAGTAGGAGCCGTCGGCGAGCACGCCGAGGACGGCGTCGTCGTCGTACGGGCCGGAGCCGACCTTCTCGACCTTTCCGTGGGCCAGGAGGTGGACCTCGTCGACCTGGCTGCCGAAGGAGGCGATGATCTGGCCGGGCGCGAACTCCCGCTGCCGGCACCGCCGGGCCAGTTCGCCCAGCACCTCCAGGTCCTCGAAGTCGCGCAGTGCGGGCAGTTCACCGAGCTCCGCCGGGATCACCTCGACCCGGTCACCCGTCTTCACGAAGGTGATCCGGCCGTCCCCCACGGCGTAGGTGAGCCTGCGGTTCACCCGGTAGGTGCCGCCCTGCACGTTCACCCAGGGCAGGGTGCGCAGCAGCCAGCGGGAGCTGATCTCCTGCATCTGCGGAGCGGTCTTGGTGGTGGTGGCCAGGTTCCGCGCGGCCGCCGTGCCGAGGCTCTGCTGCGGCCGGTCCTGCTCGGTGCGGACCTCTTCGCCTACCGACATGTAGAAATGCCCTCCCTGTCGTGCCCCGCGCCGCCGTGCGGCGCGTTCCGGGCCCTGTTGACGCCGTCCACTCTCGGCGACGGAGAGTCGCCGCGCCATTACCCGAAAGAGCGGGACTGATCGCGCGTTCGACGGGGCAGGGTTGGATCTTCGGGTCCGGATGCGCCCCGAACACGCCCGCACACTCCCGGAACACCCGTGCCGGTGGATTCCGCACGGCCCGCCGACGGTAGGAACCCTGCGTGAACCCGTGGTCACCGTGAGCGAAGGAGGGCGGTCGTGGCGAAACCCATGACGGCGAGGACGTTCCTGAAGATCCTGGAGGACGAGGGCCTGGACGTCGAGGAGGTCGGCGACTGGAAGGAGCACAACCGGAACGGGGCCGGGGCCTGGGGCCCGGTCCACGGGGTGATGATCCACCACACGGCCACCGAGGGGTCGCGGCGGACGGTGGAGATCTGCCGGGAGGGCCGCCCCGACCTCCCCGGGCCGCTGTGCCACGGGGTGATCACCAAGGACGGCCGGGTCCACCTGGTCGGCTTCGGACGCGCCAACCACGCGGGGCTCGGCGACGACGAGGTGCTGCGGGCGGTGATCGCCGAGCGGTCCCTGCCCACGGAGAACGAGGCCCGCGCCGACGGCAACCGGTACTTCTACGGCTTCGAGTGCGAGAACCGGGGCGACGGCGAGGACCCGTGGCCCGACGAGCAGTTCGAGGCCATCGCGCGGGCCGCCGCGGCGATCTGCCGGCACCACGGGTGGTCGGCGCGGTCGGTGATCGGGCACCTGGAGTGGCAGCCCGGCAAGACGGACCCGAAGGGCTTCACCATGAGGAAGCTGCGGGAGCGGGTCGCCGAACGCCTCAAGTGACGGCGCCCGCGGGCGGTCGCCGAACGCCGCACGTGACGGCGCCCGTGGGCCGCGGGCGACAATGGGCGGGTGAGTGAGGTCCAGGTGCCGGGGCGGGTGCCGTCGCCGCTGGTGGAGGTCGCGGACGAGCGGTTCTCCCGGCACGGCGTGCGGCTGCTGCTGAAGCGGGACGACCTGATCCATCCGGCCCTGGTCGGCAACAAGTGGCGCAAGCTGGTGCCCAGCCTGAGGGCCGCCGGGGGGCGGCCGCTGGTGACCTTCGGCGGCGCCTGGTCCAACCATCTGCGGGCCACGGCGGCGGCCGGGCGGCTGCTGGGGCTGGAGACGGTGGGGATCGTCCGGGGCGACGAACTGGCGGGCCGCGAGCTGAACCCGTCGCTGGCGCGGTGCGCGGCGGACGGGATGCGGCTGTGCTTCGTCGACCGGTCCGCGTACCGGCGCAAGGCCGAGCCGGAGGGGCTGGCCCGGCTGCTGCGCGGGGCGGGGGCGCCGCCGGACGCCTTCGTGGTGCCGGAGGGCGGGAGCAACGGCCTCGCGGTCCGCGGCTGCGCGGGCCTGGGCGAGGAGCTGCGGGGTCTGGTGGACGTCGCCGCGGTGGCCTGCGGTACCGGCGGCACGCTGGCCGGAACGGCCGCCGGTCTCGGCCCGGGGCAGCGCGCGCTCGGCGTGGCGGTGCTGAGGGGCGGCTTCCTCGCCGAGGAGGTCCGCCGGCTGCAGCGGGAGGCCTTCGGCGGGCGGCGGGGCCGCTGGGAGGTGGAGGAACGTTTCCACCACGGCGGCTTCGCCCGGGTGCCGGCCGCACTCGAGTCGTTCGCCCGCGACTTCGAGGACCGTCACGGCCTGGGCGTGGAGCGGGTGTACGTCGCCAAGCTGCTGCACGCCCTGACCGTGCTGGCCGGTGAGGGCGCGTTCCCGCCGGGGACCAGGCTCGCGGCGGTCGTCACCGGGCGCCCGTTCCCCTAGGCCCACGACCGGCCGGGCGCGGCCGGGCGGAGGACCGGCAGCGCCCGGCCGGGGTCAGCCGCCCTCTCCCTCGCGGAACGCGGCGGCCTCCTCCAGGTCCAGCCGGAGCAGGAGCTTGCGCAGCATCTCGTCGTCGATGTACCGGCCGTCGCGCAGCCGCACGAAGACGTCCCGCTCGGAGGCGATGACCTCCCGGGCGAGCCGCCGGTAGGTGTCGTCGACGGTCTCCCCGGTGAGCGGGTTGGGCGTGCCCAGCCGCTCCCAGACCGCGTTCCGGCGGCGTTCCAGGACCCGCCGGAGCCGTTCCGCGAGCGGTTCCGGGAGGGCGTTGCGCTCGTCGGCCATCAGCTCCTCCAGCCGCTCCTCGGCGGCGCGGGAGGCCTGCGCCTGGGCGTTGGCCTCCATCAGGGTCTCCGCCTGCACGTCCCGTCCGGGCAGCCGGAACGCCCGGATCATCGGGGGCAGCGTCAGCCCCTGCACCACCAGCGTGCCGATCACGGTGGTGAAGGTCAGGAAGAGGATCAGGTTCCGGCCGGGGAAGTCCTCGCCGTCGTGCAGGGTGGCCGGGATGGAGAAGGCGATGGCCAGTGAGACCACGCCGCGCATGCCCGCCCAGGAGACGACGAAGGCGCCCTTCCAGGTCGGGTTCGCCTCCCGTTCCCGGATCCGGCGGGACATCGCCCGCGGCAGGAAGGTCGCCGGGAAGACCCAGACGAACCGCACGACCACCACCGTCACGAAGAGCGCCAGCGCGTACCAGGCGACCTGTCCGGCGCCGTAGTCGTCGCCCAGTTCCCCGACGACGAAGGGCAGTTGGAGCCCGATCAGGGCGAAGACCGCCGACTCCAGCACGAAGGCGACCATCCGCCACACGGCGCCCTCCTGGAGGCGGGTGGCGAAGTCGACCTGCCAGGCGCGGTGGCCCAGGTAGAGGGCGACCACCACGACGGCCAGCACACCGGAGGCGTGCACCTGCTCGGCCAGCGCGTAGGCGAAGAAGGGGATCACCAGGGAGAGCGTGTTCTGCAGCATGGGGTCGCTCAGGCGGGTGCGCAGCCAGTGCAGCGGCACCATCAGCGCGAGACCGACGGCGACGCCGCCCACCGAGGCGACCAGGAACTCCAGGCCGCCGCCGAACCAGCCGACGCTCTCGCCCAGCGCGGCGGCCAGCGCGACCTTGTAGGCGGTGATCGCGGTGGCGTCGTTCACCAGGGACTCGCCCTGCAGGATGGTGGTGACCCGCGCGGGCAGGCCGAGCCGGCGGGCGATGGCGGTGGCGGCCACGGCGTCCGGCGGGGCGATCACCGCGGCCAGCACCAGCGCGCCGGCGGCGGACAGGCCGGGCACGAAGGTGTGCAGGATCAGCCCGACCAGCAGCGTCGCGAAGAGCACGTACCCGACGGAGAGCAGGGCCACCGGCCGTACCTGGGCCCGCAGGTCCAGGTAGGAGCTGTCCACGGCCGCCGTGTAGAGCAGCGGGGGCAGCACCAGCGGCAGGACGATCTCCGGGTCCAGCTCGTACTGCGGCACCCCTGGCAGGTAGGAGACCAGCAGACCGGCCGCCACCAGCACCAGGGGCGCCGGCACCGGGGTCCGGCGGGCCGCGCCGGCCACGGCCGCGCTGCCCGCGATCAGCAGCAGCAGGGGCATCACGTGCATCAGGTCCCACCCTCACTCTGTCCTGCGGCGCACCGGGCGTGGTCGGCCGCACCAGACGTAATCTGGGCCCCATGAAACACTGCGCGCACGTCGACTCGCTGCCGCGACCGGAACCGGCCCCGTTGTCGGGGACCTGTGAGGAGTGCCGGGAGGCCGGGACGCAGCCGGTGCAGTTGCGGATGTGTCTGGAGTGCGGGCACGTGGGGTGCTGCGACTCCTCGCCGCTGCGGCACGCGACGGCCCACTTCGAGGAGACCGGGCATCCGGTGATGCGCACCTTCGAGCCGGGCGAGGCCTGGCGCTGGTGCTTCGTCGACCACGTCCTCGCCTGAACCACACACCCGCACCGCACAGGGGACGGTCCTCGCCCGAACCGCCCGACCGCCTTCACCGCCCGGGGCGCACAGCGCGACGGGCCCCCGCCCCCCGTCGGCGCGGGGGGCGGGGGCCCGTCGGGGCGGCTCGTCGGCTCGCTCAGGGGGCGAGGAGGGCCTCGGCGGCGGCCAGTCCGCAGACCCGGGCCGCGCCGTGGGTGGCAATGTGCACGGCCCCGCGGGGGGCCGCCTGCGGCAGTCCCATCTCGACGACCACCGTGTCCGGCCGGGCCGCGAGGAGGACGTCCAGCGCGCGCGCCATCCACGGATGCCGGTGCTCGTCGCGCACCACGGCGACGATCCGCCGCTCCCCCGCCGCGGCCAGCGCGGCCTCGCCCGCGTCGTCGCCGCCGAAGGTGCCGGCGGTCGTCCCCGGCAGCAGCCGCAGCAGTTCCGCCGCGACGCCCCACGGCGTCTCGTCGCCCACCGCGATGTTGGCGACCGGGGTGAACGAGGCGACGTAGGGCTGCCCGGCGAGCGGGGCGGAGCCGTGGTCCGCCACCGTCAGCCGCAGTGCCCGCCGGGCGGCGTCGAGCCCCACCTCCGGCGCCGGGGAGGGGGTGCCGGAGGCGGGCGACGGGGACGTCCAGGCCGCCAGTTCCCGCACCCTGCGTGCGGCGTCGGCCAGCCGTTCCTCGGCGAGTTCGCCGGAACGGACGGCGCCGACCAGCGCGTCCCGCAGCCGTTGCACGGTCTCGTCGTCGGCGAGTCCGCCGCCGACGCAGATGGCGTCGGCGCCCGCGGCGACGGCGAGCACGCTGCCGCGCTCGATGCCGTACGTGTCGGCGATGGCGCGCATCTCCATCCCGTCGGTGACGATCAGCCCGTCGTAGCCGAGCTCCTGGCGCAGCAGTCCCCCGAGGATCCGCTGCGAGAGGGTGGCCGGGAACTCCGGGTCGAGCGCCGGGACGAGGATGTGCGCGCTCATCACCGCACGCGACCCGGCCTCGATGGCCGCGCGGAACGGTGCGAGTTCGCGTTCGGCCAGCACCTGGCGTTCGGCGTCGATGCGCGGCAGCGCGTGGTGCGAGTCGACCGCGGTGTCCCCGTGGCCGGGGAAGTGCTTGGTGCAGGCGGCGACGCCGGCGGACTGCAGCCCTTCCACGTAGGCGGCGGTGTGCCGGGCGACCAGGCCGGGCTCCGCGCCGAAGGAGCGCACCCCGATCACCGGGTTGCCCGGGTTGGAGTTGATGTCCGCGGACGGTGCCCAGTTGAGGTTGACCCCGCACTCCGCGAGCCGCCTGCCCAGCTCGGCGGCGACCCGCCGGGTGAGGTCGACGTCGTCCACCGCGCCCAGCGCGTGGTTGCCGGGGAAGGAGGAGCCGGTGCGGACCTCCAGGCGGGTGACGTCGCCGCCCTCCTCGTCGATGGCGACGATGACGTCCTCGCGTTCGGCGCGCAGCTGGGCCGTCAGCGCGGCGAGCTGTTCGGCGGAGGCGATGTTGCGGCCGAACAGGCCGACCGAGGCGAGGCCTTCGCCGAGCCGCCGGAGCAGCCAGTCGGGGGCGGTGGTCCCGGTGAAGCCGGGCTGCAGGACGGTCAGCGCGTCCCGGGTGAGGGTGTCCATGCGTGGTGCCAGTGTGGTCATCGGCGGGTCACCCCTTCACCGCGCCGGAGGTGAGCCCGGCGACGGCCCTGCGCTGCAGGAAGACGAACAGGATCAGGATGGGCAGGGCGAACAGCGAGGAGGCGGCCATGGTGGCGCCCCAGTCGTCGCCGAAGACGGTCTGGAAGCTGGTGAGCCAGAGCGGCAGGGTCTGCATGGCGGCGTCCTTGTTCAGGATCAGCACCATCGGCAGTTCGTTCCAGGCGGTGATGAAGCCGAACAGCGAGGTGGCCATCAGGCCGGGCGCCAGCAGCGGGAAGATCACCTTGAGGAAGGCCTGCGGCCGGCTGCAGCCGTCCACCATGGCCGACTCCTCCAGTTCCTGCGGCACCGCGGAGACGTATCCGCGCAGCGTCAGGATGGTGAAGGGCAGCACCATGACCATGTAGAAGAGGGTCAGCGGGACCAGGCTGTTGAGCATGTCGGTGTCGCGCACGATCAGGTAGATCGCGATGACCATGACCTCCCAGGGGGCCATCTGCGCGACCATGAAGGCGAGCACGAACCCGCGGCGCCCCTTGAAGCGCATCCGGGCCAGGGCGAAGGACGCCGCCAGGCCGATCACCAGGGCGAACAGCACGGCCAGCACGGTCACGGTGACCGAGTTGCGCACCAGGGTCCAGAAGTTCTCGGCCTCCAGGGCGGTGCGGAAGTTGTCCAGCGTGCCCTGGAGCGGCACGAACACCGGGGTGTCGGTGATGATGTCGCCCCGCTGCTTGAACGCCGTGGCGAACATCCAGTACACGGGGAAGACGAAGACGACGAAGAGCACCACGGCGATGGCGCCCGGCCATGTACGGGCGAACAGCGAGCGGTTCACAGCTCGTCCTCCCCTTGCTTGAGCACGGTACGCAGGTAGTAGCCGGTGATCACCAGCAGGACCAGGATGGTCAGGAAGGAGATCGCCGCGCCGGTGCCGAAGTGCTGGTTGCCGTAGCCCTCGACGAAGGCGTAGAGCGGGAGGATCTCGGTGAGCCGGTCCGGGCCGCCGCGGTTGATCGCGAAGACCTGGGTGAGCGCCTTGAAGACCCAGATGACCTCCAGGAAGGTCGTCGCCCAGAGGAACGGCTTCAGGTACGGCAGGGTCACCGAGGTGAAGCTCCGCCAGGCGCCGGCGCCGTCCAGGGCGGCCGCCTCGTACAGCTCCTTCGGGATGGTCGTGGTGGCCGCGTAGAGGTTGATCGCGACGAACGGGATCGACATCCAGACGATCAGCAGGACGATCACGAAGAAGGTGGAGAACTGCGTCTCGTACCAGTTGTGGTCGGCCATCGACTCCCAGCCGAGCGAGGCCAGGACCCAGTTCACGACGCCGAACCGCTGGGCGAACAGCCACTGGAACACGGTGGCGCCGGCGACCACGGGCATCGCCCAGGCGAGCACCAGGCCGAACAGCAGCAGCACCCGCAGCCGGGGGCCGAGCCGGGCCAGCAGCAGACCGACCAGGGTGCCGAGGACCATGATCAGCACCACGTTGACGGCGGTGAAGATCACCGACCGCATCGTGACGTTCCAGAACTCCTCGCTGGTGAGGACCTCCTGGTAGTTGCTGAAGCCGGTCCACTCGGTGAGGTGCTGGATCAGCTGCTTGGGTTCCAGCGTCTGGAACGAGATGAGCAGGTTCTTGCCCAGGGGCCAGCCGAGCAGCACCGCGGTGACGAGCAGGGCGGGAAGAAGCAGCAGGTAGGGGGCGAGGGCGGCCCCACGCCCCTTGGAGGGGCGGCCGGGCGGGATCCTGGCGGGCGCGGCGGCCCCGGCAGCCGGGTCCGCTTTGACGCGCTCGGTCTGCACAGTCACGGCAACTCCGTATGTCTTGCCTGGAAAAGGACGGGCCGGGGGCGGCGCGTGGCCGCCCCCGGTTTCACTGCGATCAGCTGGTCTGCGACAGACGCTTGTTGATCTCGTCCTCGACCTGGGCGGCCGCCTCGGCCGGGCTCTTCCCGTTGAGCACCGCCGTCATGTACTGCTTGATCGGGTTGGGCTCGTTCTCCACCGGCGCCCACTCGGGGATCAGCGGGGTGGTGCCGCCGAAGGCCGCGGCGGGAGCGGCGGCGAGGCCGGCCGGGTGCTCGGACAGGTTGGAGTTCAGCGACTCCTTGTTCGGGAGGACACCGCCCTCCTTGGCGAGCTGGCCCTCGAACTTGTCGGAGAGCGCGATCTTCAGGAACTCCTTGGCGAGCTCCTGCTTCTCGCTGCCGGCCGCGACGGCCAGGTTGGAGCCGCCGAGGAAGACGCCCTCGGGCTTCTCCGCGGTGTCGCCCGGGATCGTGAAGTAGCCGATCTTGGACTCGATGTCCTTGTTGGCCTCGATCGCGATGCCGGCTTCCCAGCCCATGGCGATGATGGCGCCGACGTTGCCCTTGCCGAAGACCTCACCCTGCTGCGGGGTGGCCTCGTCCTTGTCCTTGGGGGCCTTGGAGTACGACTGGTACTTCTTGTAGAGCTCCATGGCCTCGGCGACCTTGGGGTCGGCCAGGTTGGAGACCCACTTGTCGCCCTCCTTCTTCACCAGGTCGGCACCCTTGCCGATGGTCAGGCCGTCGAAGAAGTACCAGTTCTGGCCGGGGAGGTAGAGCGGCTCGGCGTCGGTCTTCTTCTCGACGGCGTCCAGGGCGGCGAAGAACTCCTCGCGGGTCTTCGGGACCTCCTTGACGCCGGCCTTGTCGAAGATCTCCTTGTTGTAGATCACGACGCGGTTGGCGAAGTACCACGGGGCCGCGTACTGCTTGCCCTCGTAGATCGAGGACTTGTTCAGCGCCTCGGTCCACTCGCCGCCGATCTCGGCCTTGAGGTCACTGAGGTCGGCGAGGCCGCCGGTGGCCGCGTAGGCCGGAGTCTGGGTGTTGCCGACCTCGATGACGTCCGGCGGGTTGGACTCCGACAGCGCGGTGGTGATCTTCTGCTGGATCCCGTTCCACTGCTGCGTCTCGAACTTGATCTTCGCGCCGGTCTTCTTCTCGAACTCGGCGGTCACGTCCTTCGTCCACTGCTCGGGCGTGGAGCCGTCCATCGCCCAGACGGTGAGGGTCTGGCCCTTGTAGCCGTCCTTGCCCGGCTTGGCCGACTTCTCCTCACTGCCGCACGCCGCGATGGAGACCATCATGCCCGCGATACCGATCGCGGCTACCAGCTTGCGCTTCACGCCACCCTCCTCAGGGATGCCACGTACCCCCCTGCCCGCCTCGGTGACATACGACGTGTACTGCCCGTGGGGCCGGGACCTGGACCAATGGTGTAGACCAGTACCCGGAGCTTGGCCCAGACCAATAGGGCTGTCAAGGAGTGCGAACCACCCCGCGGACCTCCGTGACGCTTCCGAGATATGCAGGGTTCCTGCGGGATTCGACGCCCCGGGCCGATCCGCGCGAGGATGCCGGCCGAGGTAGACCAATCGCCGCGGGCGCTCCCTGGACTAGACCAAAGTGAACGCCCGGCGGTATACAGGATCTTCGCGGGGATCACGGAGCGTAGGCGCTCTCCACCTCACCCCCCACGGAAGGCCCCGACGAGAGGCGGAAGATGAGCACCGACGTCAGCAGCGCGGAGAACGAGGGCGGAACCGTCGTCCGCACCGCGCGCGTGCCGAAGTACTACCGCCTGAAGAAGCACCTGCTGGAGATGACCGAGACGCTGCCGCCGGGCACGCCGGTCCCCCCGGAGCGCACCCTCGCCGCGGAGTTCGACACCTCTCGCACCACGGTCCGCCAGGCGCTGCAGGAGCTGGTCGTCGAGGGCCGGCTGGAGCGCATCCAGGGCAAGGGCACCTTCGTCGCCAAGCCCAAGGTCGCCCAGTCCCTGCAGCTCACCTCGTACACCGAGGACATGCGGGCGCAGGGCCTGGAGCCCACCTCGAAGCTCCTGGACATCGGTTACATCACCGCCGACGACACCCTGGCCGGGCTGCTGGGCATGACGCCCGGCGGCCGGGTGCTGCGCATCGAGCGGCTGCGGATGGCCGACTCCGAGCCCATGGCGATCGAGACCACCCACCTGTCCGCCAAGCGCTTCCCCGCGCTGCGCCGCAGCCTCGCCCGGTACACCTCGCTCTACACGGCGCTGGCCGAGGTGTACGACGTCCGGCTCTCCGAGGCCGAGGAGACGATCGAGACCTCGCTGGCGACCCCGCGCGAGGCCGGCCTGCTCGGCACCGACGTCGGTCTGCCGATGCTGATGCTCTCCCGGCACTCCCTGGACATGGACGGCGATCCGGTCGAATGGGTGCGCTCGGTCTACCGCGGCGACCGGTACAAGTTCGTGGCCCGGCTGCGGCGTCCGGAGGCCTGAGCCGCCGCGGGGCCCGGTCAGCCGCCCACGATTACCTTTTCGCAACCCTGCCGAGGGTTCCCGCCTGTGTGCATCGTCACTTACATTGCCGACGCCAATCCGCCGGAGGCAATGGAGCCGTTGATGTCAGAAACATCAGGAACCGGCAGGGGGGTGATCACCCCCACCCGGGTGGTCATCGCCGTCTGCCTGATCGCGCCCTTCGTGGCGATGCTGTGGGTGGGGTCCTATGCCAGGATCGAACCGGTCTTCATGGGCGTCCCCTTCTTCTACTGGTACCAGATGCTGTGGGTGCTGATCTCCACCGCGCTCACCATGGTCGCCTACGTGCTGTGGCGCCGTGACCAGCGGGACCGGGCCGCCTCGCGCGACCGCTCCGCCACCCGGGACGGGGGTGCGTCGTCATGAACGAGGGCGTGAACGTCGTCGCACTGGTCGTCTTCTGCCTCTTCTTCGTCGCCGTCACGGTGATGGGCTTCCTGGCGGCGAGGTGGCGCAGGGCCGCGAACGAGAACTCGCTGGACGAATGGGGCCTGGGCGGACGGTCGTTCGGCACCTGGGTCACCTGGTTCCTGCTCGGCGGCGACCTGTACACCGCGTACACGTTCGTCGCCGTCCCCGCGGCCATCTACGCGGGCGGCGCGGCCGGCTTCTTCGCGGTGCCGTACACCATCCTGGTGTACCCGCTGATCTTCACCTTCCTGCCCCGCCTGTGGTCGGTCTCGCACCGCCACGGCTACGTCACCACCTCGGACTTCGTCCGCGGCCGGTACGGCTCGAAGGGCCTCTCCCTGGCGGTGGCGGTCACCGGCATCCTCGCCACCATGCCGTACATCGCGCTCCAACTGGTCGGCATCCAGGCCGTGCTGGACGTGATGGGCGTCGGCGGCGGGGAGGACACCCACTGGTTCGTCAAGGATTTGCCGCTGCTGATCGCCTTCGGCGTGCTGGCGGCCTACACCTACAGCTCCGGCCTGCGCGCGCCGGCGCTGATCGCGTTCGTCAAGGACACGCTGATCTACCTCGTGATCGCCGTGGCGATCATCTACATCCCGATCAAGCTGGGCGGCTTCGACGCGATCTTCGAGGCGGCGAGCGGCAAGTTCGAGGCGATCAACCCGGCCACCGAGAAGCCGACCGGCGCGCTCGTGCCGGCCGAGCCCGGCCAGTGGACCTACGCCACCCTGGCGCTCGGCTCCGCGCTCGCGCTGTTCATGTACCCGCACTCGATCACCGCGACGCTCTCCTCCAAGAGCCGTGAGGTCATCCGCCGCAACACCACCATCCTGCCGCTCTACTCGCTGATGCTGGGCCTGCTGGCGCTGCTCGGCTTCATGGCCATCGCGGCCGGCATCAAGGTGGCCAACGGGCAGCTCGCCATCCCGCAGCTCTTCGAGGACATGTTCCCGGGCTGGTTCGCGGGCGTCGCCTTCGCCGCCATCGGCATCGGCGCGCTGGTCCCGGCGGCCATCATGTCCATCGCCGCGGCCAACCTGTTCACCCGGAACATCTACAAGGACTTCCTGAAGCCGGACGCCACACCGGAGCAGGAGACCAAGGTCTCGAAGATCGTCTCCCTGCTGGTCAAGGTCGGCGCGCTGGTCTTCGTCCTCGGCATGGACAAGACGGTCGCGATCAACTTCCAGCTCCTGGGCGGCATCTGGATCCTGCAGACCTTCCCGGCGCTGGTGGCCGGCCTGTTCACCCGCTGGTTCCACCGCTGGGCCCTGATCGCCGGCTGGGCGGTCGGCATGGTCTACGGCACCTACCAGGCGTACCTGGTCTCCTCCCCGACCCAGAAGCACTTCGGCGGCTCCTCCGCCGAGATGCCGGTGATCGGCGAGATCGGGTACATCGGGCTCACCGCCTTCGTCCTCAACGTGCTGGTGACGGTGGTCCTCACCTTCGTCCTCCGCGCCGCCAAGGCCCCGGAGGGCGTCGACGAGACCAGCCCGTCCGACTACACCGCCGACGCCGGCGACCCCGGCGTCGACCCGGAGCTGCCGCCGGTCACCGCCGCCACGCACTGACCCGCCGCTCCCCGGCGCACCCCGGCCCCGTCCACCCCGCGGTGGGCGGGGCCGGGCGCGTCCACCTCGGCTTCGTCAGGGCGCCGCACCGCGGCTGGAAGCCGCTTCCGGTTGCCGTCGAATTCGCCTGCCCGGCCTACGCGTTGACGTTCTGACCCGGAGCGCCGGGAGCGTCCGGTTCCTTCACACGAACTTCGACCACCGTCTCGGTAGGCGGTGTTGACGCGCGTAGCCCATGGGCCCCACCCTGGCTGCGGCGCCACGGCGACCCCGCGGCACCACTCCCACCGATCGACGGTCAGGAGGCCGGAATGATCAGACGCATGTCCCGCGCACTTATCAGTTTTGTCATGATCCTGGCGGGTGCAGTGGTCGGCGTGGGTGCCACCGCCGGCACCGCCCACGCCGACGAGTGCTACACCTGGAGCCGCACGCTCTCCGAGGGCAGCAGCGGCGCCGACGTCACCCAGCTCCAGATCCGGGTGGCGGGCTGGGTCACCTCCGGCGAGCGCCTCTCCTACGACGGCGCGTACGGCGCCCGCACCAAGGCGGCCGTCGCCAAGTTCCAGGCGGCCTACGGCCTCGCGGCGGACGGCGTCGCCGGCCCGGCGACCTTCGCCAAGATCTACGCGCTGCAGGACGCCGACTGTACGCCGATCCACTTCACCTACGCCGAGCTGAACAAGTGCAACTCGGACTGGTCGGGCGGCGCGGTCTCGGCGGCCACCGCCAAGTCCAACGCCCTGAAGACGATGTGGAAGCTGGAGGCGATGCGGCGCGCGCTGGGCGACGTGCCGATCAACATCTCCAGCGGCTTCCGCTCGTACTCCTGCAACAGCGCGGTGGGCGGCGCCTCGGGCAGCCGTCACCTCTACGGCGACGCCGCCGACCTGGTCGGCTCGCCGAGCTTCTGCCGCCTGGCGCAGCAGGCGCGCACGCACGGTTTCTCGGAGATCCTCGGCCCGGGCTACCCCGGCCACAACGACCACACGCACGTGGCGCACGACCCGTCGCCGTTCTGGGACGCCCCGAGCTGCGGCATCTGATCCGCGCGAACGACCGCACCACACCGCACCACACCACACCGCACGCACCGCACGACGAAGGCCGGGCTCCTGGGGGCCCGGCCTTCCGTGCGCGTCACGCGGTGGGACGCGTCAGTCGTTCGGCACCACGGGGTAGCGCGGCTCGCTCTCCTCCATCTGCTTCAGCGCGTTCTTCCGCTCGCGCTTGGAGAGACGGTCGATGTACAGGTAGCCGTACAGGTGGTCCGTCTCGTGCTGGAGGCAGCGGGCGAAGTAGCCGGTGCCCCGCACCTTGATCGGGTTGCCGTACTCGTCCTGGCCGGTGACCTCGGCGTGGTCCGGGCGGGCCAGCGGCGCGTAGGCGGTCGGCACGGACAGGCAGCCCTCGTTGCTGTCGTCGAGGATCCGGCGGTCGGCCGGCAGCTCCACCAGCTTCGGGTTGCACACCACGCCGACGTGGCGCGCGCCCTCGTCGTCCGGGCAGTCGTAGACGAAGACCTTCAGGTCGACGCCGATCTGGTTGGCGGCCAGGCCCACGCCCTCGGCGGTGCGCTGGCTGGCGAACATGTCGTCGACCAGCGCGCGCAGCTCGTCGTCGAACTCGGTGACGTCCCGGCACTCCTTGTGCAGGACCGGGTTGCCGACGACGGTGATGGGACGCGAGGTGCCGCGCTCGCGGTACGCGCTCTCGCGCTCCTCGCAGTCCCGGGTGTCGATGACGTAACCCTCGTCGTCCACGGGGAGCACGCCCGCGTGCTGCTGATCGGTCTCCTGCTGCGCCATGCCCGACGTACGCCTTCCTCGGTGTTCCACGTCCCTGACAGAGGCATAGCCTACGGGGCACCGGGCGTCCGCGGCCCCGGGGCCGTCAGCAGACCTCCTCCAGATCCCGCCAGTCCCGGGTGTCGGGGCTGTCGGCGACCCAGCCGTCCAGCAGGCCGCGCACCAGCGTGGCCGGGGCGGCGACCCCGCACTCGCGTTCCGGCACCCACAGCTGCCCGTCGGTGCGGTGTCCGAGCGGGCCGGGCTGGCCGGGTTCGCTGTGGTCGTGCGGGTCCAGGTGCTCGCCGTCGCCCTCGACGGCCGCCATCCGCGACTCGGAGCACATCCGGCACAGCAGCCGCACCGACGACGACCAGTCCTCGGCGGCGTATCCGGCGTCGGCGGCCAGTGCCTCCAGCGCGTCCCGGTCGTCCTCCGAGGCGGCCTCGAGCAGCACCACCCAGGTCGGCACCGGCGAGGGCGCCCACAGCTCGATCTCGTCGAACACCGGGAAGCTGTGCCCGGTGGCGGTGGTGCGCTCGCCGTGCGGCACGCCGTCGTGGAGGACGACCTCGCCCCACCGCCGGCCGGAGGACGGCAGCGGGATGGACAGGACCTCGATCCGCGCCGGGTCCAGCCGGCGCCCCCACACCACCTCGGCCTCCCCCTCGGGGGAGAGCCGCACGGCCGCGCTGCCCAGGTCCATCCCGGTGGGCGGCCCGGAGACGGCGGCGCCGCCCGGCACCCGCAGCCCGTACTCCTGCCAGGCCCGGCGGGCCAGCGGCCAGTCCTGCAGCGCCGTCGCGGCGATGCCGACGTTCCACCAGTCGGGGGCCCCGGTGTCCCGGTCGAGCAGGGCGACGGCGCGCAGTCCGGCGGCGCGGGCCTGTTCCCAGTCGTGCCGGAACTTGTGCAGCAGGGCCAGGTTGAACCAGGACTCCGACAGCCAGGGCTCCAGGTCGGCGGCGCGCGTGAGCAGCGCGCCCGCGTCCTCGTACCTGCCGTCGCCGATCAGCGTGAACGCGCGGTCCGTGGCCTGCCGCCAGGAGGCGGAGGGCCGGTGCCGTCCCTTGCCGAAGATCCTCACGATTCCCGCCTGCCAGTTCTGTGGAGCGGACCGGTCCCTGCCCCCGTGGGCCCGCTCTCCCGCATCCAACCACGGACGGTCGGACGGTCGCTCATTACCCATGGGTTACCCAGCCGGGCACGGCCTCAGACCGGGGAATCGCGCGCTCCGGGACGCCTCCCGCCCCGGGCGCCGGAAGGTCCGCGGGAATCCGGAGCAGCACCCTGGCCAGGGACTCCACCACGTCGGGGGCGTAGGTCCCGGCCGTGCCGAGGCGGAGCTCCTCGAGGGCGCGCAGCCGCGCGCCGGGTCCCGGGGCCCGCTGGGCCATCTCCTCGTAGGCGTTGGCGGCCCGCACGATGCGGGCGGCGCGCGGCTGCCGGGTCCAGGGCTCGGCCTGCGACTCCACGACGGCGGCCACCCGCGGGTCGACGCCCGTCTGGCGGACGACGGCACCGCCGAGGAGTGCCATGCGCCGCTGTTCGGCGGCGGAGAGCCGGGCGGTGGCGCCGTCGGGGATCGGGTCGACGAGGCCGAGCTGCCCGATGTCGTGCATCAGCGCCGCGTACTCCAGCACGGTGAGGTCGGAGCCGGTCAGCCCCATGTCGCGGCCGACCGCGAGGCTGAGCGCGGCCACCCGGTGGGCGTGGCCCTGCGGGGTGTACCCGGCGACCTCGGTGGCGCGGGCGAGGGAGGCGATGGTCTGCCGGTAGGTGGTCCGGACGGCGGCGTAGCGGCGGAAGGCGAGCTGCGCGAGGAGCAGCGGCACGCAGAACACGGGCAGCGCGTACAGCCCGACGGCGTCCACGGCCAGCGCGATCACGGTCCCGGAGGAGCCGGTGACGAAGCTCATCCGGGTGGTCCCCCACAGTTCCTCGCGCAGCAGCGAACCGAACGTCCGCCCGGTGCGGGAGTGGCCGAGGACGGCGCCGAGCAGCGAGTCGGCGAGCACGGCCAGCAGCAGCACCACGATCACCAGCAGCACCTGGCCCGGGCCGGGCCCGGGGGCTCCGGGGGCAGGGGCGGTGAGCGGCTGGCAGCACACGGCGATGAACCCGGCGGAGAGCACCCGGCGGGCCAGGTGGTCCGCGGTGGTGCGGCCGCCGGGCCGGGGGTGGGCGATGCGCGGGATCCGTCCGGCCAGCACGGCCACGGCGACGACGGCGACCACCTGGGTGACGGTGGCGGCGGCGAGCAGCGCGTACGCCAGGGTGGCGGCGGCCCCGACGGGAGCGGGGTCGCGTTCCTCGGGCAGGCAGTCGGGCAGCCGCAGGAGTTCACCGAGGGCGATGAACAGGACGAAGACGTGGACGGCCTCGCGGTCGGCGACGCCGTGCCAGAGGGCGTCGCCGAGGCAGAGCAGGGCGAGTACCAGGGCGGCGGCGTGCACCGCGAGGCGCGGCAGGACACCGGGCCGCCGCAGTCCCGCGAGGAGGGAGCTCACGGGGCGCCCCCTTCCCGGCGGGCCGGTGCGGCGGCCCGTCGGGGCCCTGCCGAGGATCCGGCGGGGACGGTGGGCCCGGCGCCCGCCCGGGCGGGCCGGGCGGATTCCTCGACCCTGCTCTCGGCGCTGCCCCCGGCGCTGCTCGCGGCTCCGTCCCCGGCCTTGCTCTCGGCTGCGTGCCCAGCATTGTTTTCGGCTCCGTGCCGGGCGCTGACCCCGAGGCTGTCCCCGGCCCCGGCCCCGTCCTCGGCCTT
>NZ_JBSFVZ010000024.1:91837-134636 GCF_053592575.1 Streptomyces sp. NPDC002640
CCGGCCTTGCTCTCGGCTGCGTGCCCAGCATTGTTTTCGGCTCCGTGCCGGGCGCTGACCCCGAGGCTGTCCCCGGCCCCGGCCCCGTCCTCGGCCCCGCCTCCGGCGCTGACCCCGGCGCTCACCTCGGCCCCGTCCCCGGCCCCGGCGCTGACCCCGGCGCTGACCCCGGCGCCGTTCCCGGCGCTTCCGCCCGCCGCGGTCCCGTCCCGGGACGGGGGCCCACCCGGTGGCGGGGCGGGCGGGGCCGGGTCGTCCGAGGTGACGACGGGGTTCCAGCCGTGCCGGTCGAGCGCGCGCGTGAGGGCGGTGACCATGCGCGGGTCGAACTGGGTGCCGGCGCAGCGGGCGAGTTCCTGGAGCGCGGCCGTGACGGGCCGGGCCCGGCGGTAGGAACGGGTGGAGGTCATCGCGTCGAAGGCATCGGCGACGGCGACCACGCGCGCGCACTCGGGGATCTGGCACCCCGACAGCCCGTACGGGTAGCCGCTGCCGTCGAGGCGTTCGTGGTGGTGGAGGATGGCCGCCCTCGCCTCCTCCAGGAAGCCGATGCCGCGGGTCATCTCGTGCCCGTACTCCGGGTGCAGCTCGATCGCCCGGCGTTCGGCCGGGGTGAGCGGCCCGTCCTTGCGGAGCAGCCGGGTGGGGACGCCGATCTTGCCGACGTCGTGGAGGATGCCGGCGAAGCGGATGACCTCGACCCGCTCGTCGTCCATGCCGAGTTCCCGGGCGATCATCACGGAGGCCTGGCCGACCCGTTCGCTGTGGCCGCGGGTGTAGCCGTCCTTGAGGTCGACGGCCCGCACCAGGGCCCGCACCGTGGACCGGTGGGCGGCGCGTTCCCGGTCGGAGTGGGCGAACACCCACCAGGTGACGTACATCGGCAGGAGGACGAGGAGCGCGGCGGCCGGTCCGTGCGGGGAGCGCCACAGGAGGGCCATCATCACGCCGGCGAGGCCGTGCACCGCCATCGGCGGGAGGGAGCGGACCAAGGGGGGCCACCAGGCGGCGCGTACCGGGGCGCGGTCGGCGAGGATCCTCATCCCGCCGTCCAGCAGGACCGCGGTGGCGCAGAACACCGGCACGGCGAGGGCGGCGGCGAGCAGCGCCCCCGGCAGGTCGGAGGCGACCACGGCGTCCCGGCCGCCGAGCACCCAGTACGTCCACGCGGCGGCGTGGACCGACAGGCACAGGCTGGCGGCCCGCCAGGCGCGGCGCAGGAGCCGCGGCGGGTCGGTGACCGGCGCGAGGAGGGTGCCCGGCACGGCCACCAGGGCGGCGGCGGGCGGGGGGAGCAGGAAGGCGGCGGCGAGCAGGACCGGGTAGAAGGCGTCCAGCCCGGTCCGGCGTCCCGCCTGTCCGCAGGCGGCGTAGACGGCCGCCAGCAGGAGGACGGCCCACCACGGTGCGTGCAACTGCGGGAGGGGCGACAGGCAGAGGCCGGCGGCGAGGACGGCGGCGACCGCGTAGACACGCGCGCCGACCGGCACCGATGCCGCCGGAACCGACCCCATGGCGCCCCCTCCCCCGGCCCGGACCGGCGCGGTCCGGTTCGTGCCCGTTCTGCCTCGGAGCGTAGAACGGCCGAATGGGGTACAGGGAGCCTGATAGGTGAATCCGCGGGCCTATGACCCGCGGATTAGCACGTAAGGGTGAAAGCTCAGGCGTCGCCGGATGACGCGGGCGTCACCGACGCGCCCTGGGTCTTGACGTCCGGCCCGGCGGGGCCGTGGCCCGTCTCGCCCGAGCGGATCAGCTCGATGCGGCCCATCACCTTGGCGCGCAGGTCGGCCGGCACGTCGTCATGGCCGCAGCAGCGCTTGACCAGCTTCTTCACGGCCTGCTCCAGGCCGTACTTCTCCAGGCAGGGCGAGCACTCCTCGAAGTGCTCCTCGAACTTCGCGCAGGCCGAGTCCGGCATCTCACGGTCGAGGAACTCGTAGAGGTGGTCGAGGATCTCCGTGCAGTCCGTCTCGTGCGGCTCTCCACAGCTCATGAGCCCGAGCCTTTCGCTTCGTTCGACTTGCCGGCGCCGGCGGGGACGAGTCCGCGGTCGCGGGCGTAGTCCTCCAGCATGCCGCGCAGCTGACGGCGGCCCCGGTGCAGCCGGGACATCACCGTGCCGATGGGTGTCCCCATGATGTCCGCGATCTCCTTGTAGGCAAACCCCTCGACATCCGCCAGGTAGACGGCGATGCGGAACTCCTCGGGGATCGCCTGCAGCGCCGACTTCACGTCGGAGTCCGGCAGGTGGTCCAGCGCCTGCGACTCGGCGGACCGCAGGCCCGTCGACATGTGCGACTCGGCGCGCGCCAGCTGCCAGTCCTCGATGTCCTCGGCGGCGCTGCGCTGGGGCTCCCGCTGCTTCTTGCGGTAGGAGTTGATGAACGTGTTGGTGAGGATGCGGTACAGCCAGGCCTTGAGGTTGGTGCCCTCACGGAACTGGTGGAAGGACGCGTACGCCTTGGCGTAGGTCTCCTGCACCAGGTCCTCGGCGTCGGCCGGGTTGCGCGTCATGCGCAGCGCGGCCGAGTACATCTGGTCGAGGAACTCCAGCGCGTCCCGCTCGAAGCGGGCGCTGCGCTCCTCGTCCGTCTCGGTCGTCCGCCTGCCCTCGGCGCCCTCGGCGCTCGCGGGCTGTTCCGCGTCGGTCCCGGCGACCGGACCCACCTCCTCCAGTGACGTGCCACTCGAATCGGAGGATAGACGAAGATCCCCTCCGGCCGCCCGCCGGGCGGCGCCCGTGCGCGACGAGGGGAGCACCGACCACTCGAGTTCGGTGGCGCGGCGGCTGGGGCACGCAACGGATCCCATGCGGCGGATTCCTCCCGGGGCGACTGGTCAGGACGTGTCGTTCTCCCCCTTCAACCTCACGCCCCACCGACGCATTCCCGTGCCACCGGGAGACCCGCGGCACGGCGGCCCGGCGCACGGAGACGGCTCAGTGCACGGACCCGGTGAGCTGGAGCCCGATCACGCCGCAGATGACCAGGCCGATCGAGACGATCTTCAGCACGGAGACCGTGTCCCCCAGGAAGACCATGCCGTAGATCGCCGTGCCCGCGGCCCCGATACCGGTCCACACCGCGTAGGCGGGCCCCACGTCCAGCCGCTTGAGCGCCAGGGTGAGCAGGCCGAAGCTGCCCAGCGCGAAGACGCAGAAGGCGAGGGTGGGATAGAGCCGGGTGAGGCCGTGGGAGAGCTTGAGGCAGACCGCGAATCCCGTCTCGAGCAGCCCGGCGACCACGACCAGCAGCCACGCCATGGGGTGTCCTCCGCATCCGTCAGGCTCCGCGGCCGCACGATCCGGACCGGTTGACGCGATTATGCCTGGATTGCCCCGCTCAGTCCCCTTCTCGCGCCTCCCGCGTCGAGAGCAGCCGCCTGAGGGAGTACAGCCGCGCCGGGTCGGCGTGGCCGTCGGCGACCCACTGGTCGAGGGCGCAGTCGGGCTCGTCGTGGCTGCAGGCACGGGGGCAGTCCGCGGTCCCCTCGTCGAGGTCGGGGAAGGCGTGGATGACCCGGGAGGGGTCGATGTGGGCGAGACCGAACGACCGCACGCCGGGCGTGTCGACGACCCAGCCCTCGGCGCCCTCCAGCGGCAGCGCCAGGGCGGAGGTGGTGGTGTGCCGGCCGCGGCCGGTCACCGCGTTCACATGGCCGGTGATCCGCCGGCGTTCGGGCGGCACCAGCGCGTTGACCAGGGTGGTCTTGCCGACGCCGGAGTGGCCCACGAAGGCGGTGACCTTGCCGGCCAGGTGCTCGCGCACCCGGTCGGCGGCGCCGCCGTCCTCGAGTTCCTCGCGGCTGGTGACGACGTAGGGGATGTCGAGGGCGCCGTAGAGCTCCAGCAGCTTGTCCGGCGAGGCCAGGTCCGACTTGGTGAGCACCAGCAGCGGGGTCAGACCGCCGTCGAAGGCGGCCACCAGGCAGCGGTCGATCAGCCGGGGCCGGGGCTCGGGGTCGGCGAGGGCGGTGACGATGGCGAGCTGGTCGGCGTTGGCGACCACCACCCGCTCGTACGGGTCGTCGTCGTCGGCCGTGCGGCGCAGCACGGAGGTGCGGTCCTCGATGCGGACGATCCGCGCCAGGGTGTCCTTGGCGCCGGAGAGGTCGCCGACCAGGGCCACCCGGTCACCGACCACGGCGGCCTTGCGGCCCAGTTCGCGCGCCTTCATGGCGGTCACCGTGCGGCCGTCGACCAGGCAGGTCAGCCGCCCGCGGTCCACGGTGAGGACCAGTCCCCCGGCCGCGTCCTCGTGCTTGGGCCGGATGTGGGTCCGCGGCCGGTTGCCCTTGCGGTTGGGGCGGCTGCGAATGTCGTCCTCGTCGGTGTGCTTGCCGTAGCGACGCATGGTTCCGCCCTACCGCCGGTCCTCGAGCATGCCCGTCCACAGCTCTGTGAAGTCGGGCAGGGTCTTGGCGGTGGTGGCCACGTTCTCGATCTCCACCCCCTCGACGGCGAGGCCGATGACGGCGCCGGCGGTGGCCATCCGGTGGTCGTCGTAGGTGTGGAAGACGCCGCCGCCCAGGGGGCGCGGCCGGATGTGCAGGCCGTCGGCGGTCTCGGTGACGTCGCCGCCGAGTCCGTTGATCTCCTTGGTGAGCGCGGCCAGCCGGTCGGTCTCGTGCAGCCGCAGGTGGGCCACGCCGCGCAGGGTGGACGGCGAGTCGGCGAGGGCGGCGACCGCGGCGATGCCGGGGGTGAGCTCGCCGACCTCGGAGAGGTCCACGTCGATGCCGTGGATCCGGCCGGTGCCGGTGAACACCAGGCCGTACTCCTTGAGCTCGCAGGCCCCGCCCATCCGGGTGAAGATCTCCCGCAGCCGGTCGCCGGGCTGGGTGGTGCGCTCCGGCCAGTCCGGGACGATCACGCGTCCGCCCGTCACCAGGGCGGCGGCGAGGAACGGCTGCGCGTTGGACAGGTCGGGCTCGACGGTCAGGTCGCGGCCCAGCAGGGCGCCGGGCGTCACGCGCCAGACGTTCGCCTCGCCGCCGGACCCGGGGGCGTCCACCTGGGCACCGGCCGCGCGCAGCATGTCCACCGTCATCTGGATGTGCGGCAGCGAGGGCAGGGTGGCGCCGGTGTGCCGGACCTCGACGCCCTGGTTGAAGCGGGCTCCGGAGAGCAGCAGCGCGGAGACGAACTGGGAGGAGGACGAGGCGTCGACCTCGACCGGCCCGCCGTCCAGGGCGCCGCCGCCGTGCACGGTCAGCGGGAGGGTGCCGCGCTCCTCGTCGTCGATCCGGGCGCCGAGGGCGCGCAGGGCGTCGATCACGCCGTGCAGCGGACGCTCGTGGGAGCGGGGGTCGCCGTCGAAGTGGACGGGACCGTCGGCGAGGGCCGCCACGGGGGGCAGGAAGCGCATGACGGTGCCGGCGTTGCCGACGTCGACGGTGGCCGGGCCGGCCAGCGGCGCGGGGATGACGCGCCACGCCTCGCCGGCCTTCTCGCCGCCGGGGGTGACCGTGGAGTTGGAGGAGATGGTCTCCTCGATGCCGACGCCCAGCGCGCGCAGCGCCTCCGCCATCAGCAGCGTGTCGCGCGAGCGCAGCGGGCGGCGGATCCAGCCCGGCTCGGAGGCCAGGGCGGCCAGCACCAGCGCGCGGTTGGTGACCGATTTCGATCCCGGCACGTGGACCGTCGCGTCGACGGGCCCGCTCGCGGTGGGGGCGGGCCAGAGGTCGGTCTGCTGCGGGGAGTGAACGGTCATAGGGCCCACTCTAGTGGCTGACCGCGGGGGAGATTCTTGATCAAAATCGGGGAAATACCGCCGAAACAGGTCTGTGGTAGCGGCATTTCCACGCCTCGGACGCCCACACTGCAAGACGCCCACACTGCAAGACGCCCACGGCGCGAGGTGCCCCGGCGCGAGGGCCCCCGGCGCCAGGTGCCCGCGGTCAGAGGTCGAGCAGCCACCGCGCGCCGCCCATCAGCGAGCACAGCGACACCACGTGGAAGAGGAAGAGCCAGAGCGCGGGCGGCGTACCGGTGAGCGAGGAGAGCTGGTCGGCGTCGGACGCGCCGGTGGGGTTGCGCCGCCGCTCCCGCTGGAGCTCGAAACCCGGACGGACGCCGCCCAGCAGGAGGAACCACACCACGGCGTAGGCGAACGCCGCCTGCACCTGCGGGCCGGTCCGCCAGGACACCAGGAGGAACAGCGCGCCGGTGAGCAGCACGGTGATCACCCCGTAGACGTTGCGGATCATCACCAGCATGGCCAGCAGCAGCGCCGTGGCCAGCCACAGGAGCAGGGTGATCCGGCCCTCGGAGAGCAGCGCCGCGCCGCCGAGGCCGAGCAGCGGGGGCGCGGTGTAGCCGGCCAGGGCGGTCAGCACCATGCCGACGCCCCGGGGCTTGCCCCTGCTGACGGTGAGACCGCTGGTGTCGGAGTGCAGCCTTATCCCGGTGAGGGTGCGGCCGGTCAGCAGCGCCACCAGGGCGTGGCCTCCCTCGTGCGCGATGGTCACGGCGTTGCGGGCCAGGCGCCAGACCGCGGACGGCACCACCACGGCCAGCGCGGCCACGGCGGTGGCGACCACCACCCACAGGTCTGGGTCGGGCTGGCGGCCGAGGACCTGGTCCATCGCGCGGTCTCCTTCGCGGTGTGCGGCGGCGTCCTGAGGGGGACGCCGATGTCCCGGGCTCGTGTCCGGGCTCGTGTTCCGGGCTCGTGGTCCGGGGCGTGCGGGATGCCGGGGCCGGTGGTCCGGCGAGGGCCCGGCCTGGCAGTGTGGCACGTATGTGCGGACGGTATGCATCCACGCGGGCTCCGGAGGACCTCGCGGACATCTTCGGCGTCGAGGCCGGTCTCCTTCCCCCGCCGCCCGGTTCCGGAACCTCCGGCGGCGTGCCGGAGGAGTCCTTCGCACCGGACTACAACATCGCCCCGACCAAGGAGGTGTTCGTCGTCCTGGACCGCCCGCTGAAGGGCTCCGGCGACCCTCGGCCGGTGCGGCAGCTGCGGCGCCTGAAGTGGGGGCTGGTGCCGGCCTGGGCGAAGTCCCCCGAGGGCGCGGCCCGCATGATCAACGCCCGCGCCGAGACGGTGCACGAGAAGCCCAGCTACCGCCGGGCGTTCGCCTCACGCCGCTGCCTGCTGCCCGCCGACGGCTACTACGAGTGGGTCACCGGCAAGGAGGAGCGGGACCTGGAGGTCGAGGGGCGGCGCAAGCGGGCGCGCAAGCAGCCGTACTTCGTCACACCGGTCGACGGCTCGGTCTTCGCGATGGCCGGGCTGTACGAGTTCTGGCGCGACCGCACGCTGCCGGACGACCATCCGCGGGCATGGTGGGCCACCTGCTCGGTGATCACCACCGAGGCGGAGACCTCGCCGCTCGGCGTCGCCCCCGCCGAGGGGCCGCGGGCGCTGGCCGACATCCATCCGCGGATGCCGCTGATGCTCACCCCCGACCGCTGGGACGCCTGGCTCGACCCGCGCCGTGAGGACCCGGAGGAGCTGCGGGCGCTCCTCGCCCCGCCGCCGGGCGGGCTGATGCGTGCCTACCCGGTCTCCACCGCGGTCAGCAACGTCCGCAACAACGGGCCGGAGCTGCTGAAGGAGCTGGCGGGACCGGAGGAGGGCACACTCTTCTGACGTGACGCATTCCGAGAGTTCAGCGAGTTCAGCGCGTTCGGCGAGTTCGGCGAGTTCGGCGAGTTCGGCGAGTTCGGCGAGTTCGGCGAGTTCGGCGAGTTCCGCGGCGTCCGGTGCCGCGGGTCCCGAGGCCGTGACCGAGCTGGTCGCCACCGAGGCCGGGGAGGCCCGGATCACCTGGCGGCGGGCGCGTGACGCCCGGCTGGTGCTGGCGGTGAGCCACGGCGCCGGGGGCGGTGTGGAGGCGGGCGACCTCCAGGCGCTGGCGTCGGTGCTGCCGCGGCACGGCGTGACCGTCGCGCTGGTGGAGCAGCCGTGGCGGGTCGCGGGCAAGAAGGTGGCTCCGGCGCCGAAGACGCTGGACGTGGGGTGGCGGGGCATCTGGCCGGCGGTGTCCCGGCAGGGCCTGCCGGTGATCTCCGGGGGCCGGAGCGCGGGGGCCCGGGTGGCGTGCCGCACGGCGGGGGAGCTCGGCGCCGCCGCCGTGCTGGCGCTCAGCTTCCCGCTGCACCCGCCGGGGCGGCCGGAACGGTCCCGGGTGGATGAGCTCGCGTCGGTCACCGTTCCGCTCCTGGTCGTCCAGGGCGCGAACGACCCGTTCGGCCGGCCCGAGGAGTTCCCCGCCGGGCTGCGTCCCGCCGCGGTCGTGCCGCACGCCGACCACGGCCTCGCCGTCCCCAAGCGCGCCCCCCTCACCCGGTCCGACGCCCTCGACCTGGTGACCACCGCGGTCACCGCCTGGACCGCCACCCTCCCGTGACGGCCGAGCGGGGGTCTCAGGCGCGGCGGGGCAGGGCGGTGCGGAGGAGGTCGGTGGGGGTGGTGCCCGGGGGTGGGGGCGCGAGGACGCAGGAGAGGCCCACGCGGACGGCGAGCTCGCAGGCCCGCGCGGCGCCCGGCGCCGCCCCCAGTGCCGCCACGGCCCGGTCCCGCGCGAGGGCGACCAGCTCCGACGGCGACGGCAGCGCTCCGTCCGCCCGCCGCTGCGCCGGCACCGCCGACGACGACGGCACCGCCGTGAGCACCGGCGCCGGCAGCCCCTCGCCCCAGCACCCGGTGAGCAGTGCCCGGGCGATCACGCTCCCCCGGCCGGCCCGCACCGTCCACTCGGCCACCGCGGCGAGCCGTTCCCGCGGATCGGTGTGCGAGGCCAGCGCGCGGTCCAGCCCGGCCAGGTAGGCGTCGGCCGCCCGCCGCACCAGCGCGCGGGCGAGGCCCTCCTTGCTGCCGAACTCGTTGTAGAGGGTCTGCCGGGAGACCCCGGCCGCGGCGGCCACGTCGACCATCCTCACCACCGCCCAGGGCTGCCCGTCCAGCGCCCTCTCGGCGGCCTCCAGCAGCGTGTCGCGTGCCGTGCGCATCGTCGCCTCCCCCCGGACCGCTCCGCGGTCCGCCCCGCTCCCGGGGTCTGCGCCCAGACTTGACGTGACCCAGGTCACTGTCAAGGCCCCCGGCGCCCTCGGGGACAGGGCCTCACGGCCCTGGCGTCAACCCCTCTCCGCCCCGTGTAGCCCCGCCGCGCGCCCGGCCGATACGGTTTCCGCCATGGCCGACTACCTGGATGACCTGCGTTTCGCCCACGTCCTGGCGGACACCGCCGACGCCGCGACGACGGCCCGCTTCAAGGCGCTCGACCTGAAGGTCGAGACCAAGCCGGACATGACGCCGGTGAGCGAGGCCGACAAGGCGGCCGAGGAACTGATCCGCGGCCAGCTCCAGCGCGCACGGCCACGGGACGCGATCCTCGGCGAGGAGTACGGCGTGGAGGGCACCGGCCCCCGCCGCTGGGTGATCGACCCGATCGACGGCACGAAGAACTACGTGCGCGGCGTGCCGGTCTGGGCCACGCTGATCGCGCTGATGGAGGCCGGCGAGGGCGGCTACCAGCCCGTCGTCGGCGTGGTCTCCGCGCCCGCGCTGGGCCGCCGCTGGTGGGCGGCGAAGGGCCACGGCGCGTACACCGGCCGCAGCCTGTCCTCGGCCTCGCGGCTGCGGGTGTCCAAGGTGTCGCGGATGGAGGACGCCTCGTTCGCCTACTCCTCGCTGACCGGCTGGGAGGAGCAGGGGCGCCTCGACGGTTTCCTGGACCTGACCCGCGAGGTGTGGCGGACCCGCGCCTACGGCGACTTCTGGCCGTACATGATGGTGGCCGAGGGGTCCGTGGACATCTGTGCGGAGCCGGAGCTCTCGCTGTGGGACATGGCGGCCACCGCCGTGATCGTCACCGAGGCGGGCGGCGTCTTCACCGGCCTCGACGGCCGCCCCGGCCCCCACAGCGGCAACGCGGCCGCCTCCAACGGCCTGCTCCACGACGAGCTGCTCGGCCACCTCAACCAGCGCTACTGACCAACCAGCGCTACCGAGCCGGCGCGGCGCCCCCGCGACGCCTCCGCACGCCCCCGACGCCCCGGGACGCCCCGCGCGCCCCGGGGTGACGTCTTGTCGACCGCCCGCCCGGCTGCGACGCTGACGACGTCCCCGGTTCCGCGCGACGGCGAAGCCCTGGTGCGCGGGCGCGCCGCGCCGCCGCTCCGGCGCTTCCCGGTGCCTCGGTGCTGCGGCGCTGCGGCGCTGCGGCGCTGCGGCGCTGCGGCGCTGCGGCGCTGCGGTGCTCCAGCACTGCTGTGCTGCTGTGCTGCGGCACTGCGACGTCGGCACTTCCGGCGCTGCGGCGCCTCACAGGAGGAGGTGACTCCGGCCGATGTTCGTCCGCGACGCGATGACCAAGGCGCTGCTCACCGTGGGCCCCGCCCACACCCTGCGCCAGGCCGCCGTCCTGATGTCGTCCCGCCGCGTCGGTGCGGCGCTCGTGCTCGACCCGGAGGCGGCCCATCCGGGCATCCTCACCGAACGGGACATACTCAACTCCCTCGGCCTGGGGCAGGACCCGGACGTCGAGCGCGCCCACGCCCACCTCACCGCCGACGTGGTCTTCGCCCATCCGTCGTGGAGCATCCAGGACGCCGTCCGGGCCATGGCGCACGGCGGTTTCCGGCACCTCGTGGTCCTGGAGAACGGTGAGCCGGCGGGCATCGTGTCGGTCCGTGACGTGCTGCGATGCCTCTCCCGCCGCGATGCCGACGGAACTTAGACCGTGTCCAATTCGAGACAGGCTCCCGCGCCGCTGTTAGGCTGAGCACCATGAGCGACCTGTTGGAACGCCTGCGCGGACGCGGCTGGCGCATGACCGCACAGCGGCGCGTGGTGGCCGAGGTCCTCGAAGGCGAGCACGTCCACCTGACGGCCGACGAGGTCCACGCCCGTGCCGCGGCCAAGCTGCCGGAGATCTCCCGGGCGACCGTCTACAACACGCTGGGCGAACTGGTCTCCCTCGGCGAGGTCGTCGAGGTGACGACGGACAGGCGCGCCAAGCGCTACGACCCGAACGCCCACCGGCCGCACCACCACCTGGTGTGCGCGGGCTGCGGCGCCATCAAGGACGTCCATCCGACCGGGGACCCGCTGGCCGACCTGCCGGCCGCCGAGCGCTTCGGGTTCACCGTCTCCGATGTCGAGGTCACCTACCGCGGCCTGTGCCCGGAGTGCACCGCCTGACGCCTCCCGCACCGCCGGGCCAGTCGACGTCACCCCAGCCCGCCACCGGGGACCCTCCGCCCCCACCGGGCGCCCCCCGCGGCGGCGCGTGGCGTGGCGGGACAACGCCGAAGGGGTCGGACCGGAGAACCGGTCCGACCCCTTCGGGTTCAGTAGCGGGGACAGGATTTGAACCTGCGACCTCTGGGTTATGAGCCCAGCGAGCTACCGAGCTGCTCCACCCCGCGTCGACTCGTTGAACACTACGCGACGTGGGCGTGACGCGCAAATCCGATCCGGTCGGCCCCGGCGGAGGGGCCGTCAGGCGGAGAGTTCCTCGCGCAGCACGGCGCCGAGCCGGGCCGCGCGCTCGCGGACCTTGTCCGGCCCCAGCGCGGTGGCGCGCTCGGCCCAGCGCTGCCCCTCGGACAGCTCGCCGCGCCGGGCGTGGGCGAGCGCCAGACGCAGCGCGGCGCCTCCGTGCCCGGCGGCCGCGGCCCGCTTCCACCAGAGCACGGCCTCCGCCTCGCTGCCCTCGCGGGCCAGCAGCAGGCCGAGGTTGAACGCGCCGCTCTCCGAACCGGCCTGGGCGGCCTCCCGGTACCAGCGGGCGGCCTCCTCCATGTCGCCCCGCGCGGCGGCCAGCATGCCAGCTCTGACCTGCGCCTTGCGGTGCCCCTGCCCGGCGGCCCGCTCGTACCACTCCTCGCACTCGGTCTTCTGGTGCGCGCACGGGCCCAGCTCGTGCGCGGGCGCCGGCGGACGGCGGCGGTCCAGCACCATGGCCAGCCGGTAGGCCGCCTCGGCGCTGCCCGCCCCGGCCGCGCAGCGCAGGTACCGCTCGGCCTCCTGCTCCTCGCCGTCGCGCAGCAGGGCCACGCCGACCTGGAGCGCCGCGTCCGGGTGCCCGGCCGAGGCGGCGCGCTCGAACCAGCGCAGCGCCTCCTTCTCCTCGCCCCGGTTGCTGTGCAGGATGCCGAGGTTGCAGGCGGCCTCCACGCTGCCCGCCTCGGCCGCCTTGGAGAACCACGGCTCCGCGCCCGCCGGGTCGCCGTTGCCCAGCAGCAGGACGGCCAGCGCGTTGGAGGCCTCCCGGTGCCCGGCGTAGGCGGCACGGCGGTACCACTGCTCGGCCTGCGCCGTGCGGCCCTGTTCGGCGCAGAGCAGGCCCAGGTTGTAGGCGCCGTTGACGTCGCCGGCGTCGAGCGCGGCGCGGTACCAGCGCGCGGCGGTCTGGGTCTCGCCGCGCTCCGCGTGCAGCGCGCCCAGGGCGTTGGCGGCCGCGCCGTCGCCGTCCCGGGCCGCCTTGAGCCACCAGGAGGCGGCGTTCTCGGTGTCCCCGGCGTCACGGAGCAGGTGGCCCAGCGCGCACGCGGCACGGGCCTCCCCGCCCTTGGCGGAGGTCAGGTACCAGCGGCCGGCCTCCTTGAGGTCGCCGCGGCGCTCCAGGATCTCGCCGAGGCGCAGCGCGGCCTGGTGGTGGCCGCGGGCGGCGGCCTGCCGGTACCACTGCTCGGCCTCCCGGGAGGCGGTGTCGGCCCGCCCCCCGGCCCCGCGGCCCGCGGCGCGCGCTGCGCGCCCGGCGCGGCCCGCGGGGGCGTCGGCCGGGGACGCCTCGGCGGTACGGCGCTCGAGGGCCTGGGCGAGGCGGTAGGCGGCCTCCCGGTGGCCGCGGTCGGCGGCGGTCCGCAGCCAGGTCTCGGCCTCGGCGGTCGCGCCCCGGTGCTCGAGCAGGTCGGCCAGGGCGTAGGCGCCCAGCACGTGGCCCTCCTCGGCCGCCTGGCGCAGCCAGTACTCGGCGCCGGGCTCGTCCCCGCGCTCGCGCAGGTGGCGTCCGAGGGCGTGCGCGGCGGCGGCGGAGCCCGCCACGGCGGCGATGCGCCACCAGCCGGCCGCCTCGTCGGCGTAGCCGCGCTGGTGGAGGAGGACCCCCAGGTTGTTGGCGGCGGCCCGGTCACCGGCCGCGGTGGCAACGCGCAGCGGGCCCTCGGCCCCGTCCAGGTCGCCGCGGCGCAGCAGCATGGCGCCGAGGACGCTCATCGCCTCGATGTCGCCGGCCTCCGCGGCGATCCGACGGCCCGCCTCGTCCACAGGGTCGCCTACGAAGCCGGTGGCCTGCCCGGCTCCCTCGACACCGGTGGCCTCATCGGCCCCAGCGAGCCCGTCCGGATCGACGGACGGTGCAAATCGCCCTGTGTCCAACAGAGTTCCCTTGTCCCCCATAACGTCCATCGTCGCACCACCCGAACCCCGGGTACACCTGGTATACCGCAGCCTTGGAGGTCACTTCAGCGTTTTGTCGACATGCCCACAGAGAGACAAGTAAAACCCGGGCAGCCCAACTGCCCAACTGCCGCAAGGGGTGTTGACCCCTGCCGGCCTGCACCGAAGTCCGGAACGGACAAGGCCCGGTTCCCCCGAACGAGGGACCCGGGCCTTGCGCCGAATCCGAAGATCCGGTAATGGCGCTTCGGTCAGCTACCGACCGGAAGGGTCAGTCACCGGCCGAGGGGGCCCGGGCCTCCTCGGCGCGCCTCAGCGCCTCCTCGAGATCTTCCTGTGCCCGTCCGTAGGCCTCCCAGTCACCCTTCTTGAAGGCCTCCTGGCCCGCGTCGAAGGCTTCCTGGACGTCCTTCAGGGCCTGGTCGAGCGTGGGGTCACCCGTGTCCGGCGGGGTGTCCTCACCGGGCGGGGTCTCCTCCTCGGGCGGCTGGGCCTCGCCGCCCGCGCCGAACACCTTGTCCAGGGCCTGCCCCAAGGTGTCCTCGAAGGCGGTCTGGCCGTTGTAGCTCACCAGCACCTTGCGCAGCAGCGGGTACTTGAGGCCACCGCCGCGGACGTAGACCGGCTCGACGTAGAGCAGGCCCTCGTCCAGCGGCACCGTCAGCAGGTTGCCGTACTCGACCTCGGAGTCGCCGCCGCGCAGCAGCCGGATCGTCTCGGCGATGTCCTGTTCGGAGTTGAACATCGACTGGACCTGCTTGGGGCCCTGGACGGTGGTGCTGGTCGGCAGTTTCAGGATCCGGATGCTGCCGTAGTCGTCCGTGCCCGCCTCGGCGTTGACCGCCATGAAGGCGCTCAGGTTGTCGCGGCCGTTGGGCGTGAACGTCGTGGTCAGCGAGAAGGCCTGCTTCTGCTGGTCCGGCATCTTCATGGAGAGGTAGTACGGCGGCACCGCCTCGCCGGCCCGGGTGGTCGGGTCGTCCGGCACCTGCCAGACCTCGCTGCCGCTGAGGAACGTCTCGGCGTCGTCCGAGGAGACGTGGTAGCGGGTCAGCAGCTCACGCTGGACCTTGAAGAGGTCCTGCGGGTACCGCAGGTGGGCCATCAGCTCGTCGGAGATGGCCGTACGCGGCTCCACGGTGTCCGGGAAGGCCTTCATCCAGGTCTTCAGGACGGGGTCCTTGGTGTCCCACTCGTAGAGCTTGACGTCACCCGTGTAGGCGTCGACCGTCGCCTTGACCGAGTTGCGGATGTAGTTGACCCGGTCCTGCTGGGCGATCACCGCCCGCTGGTCGGTGGTCAGCGAGTCGGAGGTGGTGTCGCCGAGGGTGGTGCGCGAGGCGTACGGGTAGCCGTTGGAGGTGGTGTAGGCGTCGACGATCCACTGGATCTTGCCGCCGATCACCGCCGGGTACGGGTCGCCGTCGATGGTCAGCCACGGGGCGACCGCCTCGACCCGCTCCTTGGGCGTGCGGTTGTAGAGGACCTTGGAGCCCTCGCCGATGGCGCCCGAGTAGAGGATTTGCGGCTCGCTGAAGGCCACCGCGTACGCGGCCCGGTTGAGCGGGTTCGCCAGGCTGACGCCGCTGTCGCCCTTGTACCGGGTACCGACCTCCTGACCGTCCTTGGAGTAGTCGATCTCCTCCTGCGGACCGCCGACGATCGAGTACTGGGTGGTCTTCTCGCCGTAGTACACGGCCTGCTGGTAGGAGCCGAGCTGGCCCTTGGACGGCAGGTCCGACTCGGTGAAGACCGGCAGGCCCTCGCTGTCGGCCTCGGTGCCCTTGGCCGCGACCACGCCGTAGCCGTGGGTGTAGCGGAAGTGGTCGTTGATCCAGTTCCGCTTGGGCACGCCGTTCAGGTCGAGCTCACGCAGGCCGATCACGGTGTCCTGGGTCTGGCCGTCCACCGTGTACCGGTCGACGTCGAGGTTCTCCGGGAAGCCGTAGTAGCTGCGGATCTGCTGCCGCTGCTGGAACGTCGGCGAGACGATGTTCGGGTCGAGCAGGCGGATGCTGGCGGCCGCGTCGGCCTCGCCCCGCAGCTCCGGCTTCTGCTCCGGGTCGGCGCCGCGGCCGGAGTACCCGGTGACCTTGGTGTCGTCGATGTCGTAGGCGTAGCGCGTCGCGTCGATGTTCTTCGCGACGTACGGCGCCTCCTTGGCCTGCTCGTTCGGCTGGACCTGGAACTTCTGCACGATGGCCGGGTACAGGCCGCCGATCAGCAGCGCGGACAGGACCATCAGGCCGAAGCCGATGACCGGCAGCTGCCAGGTCCGCCGCCACAGCGTGGCGAAGAACAGCACGGCGCAGATGACGGCGATGCAGAAGAGGATCGTCTTGGCCGGCAGGTAGGCGTTGGCGTCGACGTACCGCAGGCCGGTCCAGTTGTCGGTGGCCTTGAAGTCGCTGGACTTCACGGCCAGGCCGTACCGGTCCAGCCAGTAGGCGACCGCCTTGAGGGCCACGAACAGGCCGAAGAGCACCGAAAGGTGCCCGGTCGCCGCGCCGGTGGCCTTGGCGCCCGGCGAGCTGAGGCGCAGACCGCCGTACAGGTAGTGGGTGACGGCGGCCGCGATCAGCGAGAGGATCACGGCGGCGAAGCCGAAGCCCAGCAGGAACCGGTACCAGGGCAGGTCGAAGGCGTAGAAGGCGACGTCCAGACCGAACTGGGGGTCCTTGCGGCCGAAGTCCACGCCGTTGATCCAGGTGAGCCAGGTGCGCCACTGGCTGCCGGCCGACGCACCCGCGACCAGGCCCACCAGGGCCGTGATCGCGAGCAGGACCCACTTCTTGTACGGGGCGATGCCCATCCGGTACCGGTCGAGGTTCTGCTGCTCGACCGACATGGCGCTCAGCGGCGGTCGCAGCCGGTGCGCCAGCCAGATGTTGACGCCCACGGCGGCGGCCATCAGCAGGCCGAAGACGAAGAAGAGCCCGATCTTCGTGGTGAGGGTGGTCGTGAAGACCGACGAGTAGTCCACCGAGCGGTACCAGAGCCAGTCGGTCCAGAACCCGGCGAACATGGTGAACGCCATGCCGAGGACGGCAAGGACGCCCAGCGTCATGAGCAGGGTCCGGGACCGCCGGGACGGGCGGCCCACTCTGATCCGCGGCCCTGTCGGGCCTCCGCCGCGGTCCGGCATCTGGAAAGCCAAGGTGCGCACCTCAAGTCAGTGGTGATCCGCCGGATCCTCCGCGGGCCCGGCGGGAGGGACCCGTTCATCATGGATCCCCACGTATGCAACTTACCGAGGCTTTACCCAGTTCCCGATTACGGGTGGATACCAGGCAGGATTGTGACCATGTCCAACACCCCCATGGCGGCGAACCCGCTCACCCGGGCCGTGCTCGAGATCGACGAGTACGCCTCCACCCTCGGCTGGGACCAGCCCGCCCGTCTCTTCGCCCTCGTCGACACCTCCGCGCTGCGCTCCCAGGAGCCCGCCCTCGCCGACCAGCTCGGTCTCCCGGAGGAGCCGGAGCAGGCCGCGCTCACCCCCGTCGAGCAGGACGAGATCCCGGCGTCGCAGCCGCTGGACGAGTTCCTCGCCACCATCGCCTGGCCGGACGCCGTCGCGGGCTGCGCCCTCACCGTGGAGCGGCTGATGCTCCCGCCGACGGCCGAGGCCGAGGTGCCGATCGGCCTCGACGACGCCGGGCTGGCCCGCTGGGTGGCCGAGCACCCTCAGCGCCAGGAGGTCCGGATGACGGTGGCCGTGCTGCGCGACGGTTCCCGCGAGTCCGCGCTGCGGCTGCGGGAGAAGGACTCCGCCACCGAGGTGCTCACCGGTTCCGGCCTGGTGCCCGGGCTGGCCGAGGCGCTCGCCGCCACCTTCGAGGACTGAGGGGCCTGCCGGCGCCGGGGGGGTCACTCCTCCGGCGCAGCGGGGGCCGGCGGATCCCGTCCCGCCGGCGGTCCCGTCGGTGGGTCAGTCGGCGGATCAGTCGGTGGGTCAGTCGGTGGGTCAGTCGGTGGGTCAGTCGGCGGCGCAGCGCGGGAGCTCGCCGGTGCGGCCCTCGCGGATGTCCTCGAGGGCCTCGAGGGCGTCGTCCATGGTGCCGATCCGGACCAGGGTGAGGCCGTCGGGGACGTCCTCGGCGGCGGTGGCGCAGTTCTTCTCGGGCGTCAGGAAGTACTTCGCGCCCTTGGAGCGCGCGCCCAGCGTCTTCATGCTGATGCCGCCGATGGGCCCGACCTCGCCCGCGTCGTCGATGGTGCCGGTGCCCGCCACGAAGGCGCCGCCGGTGAGGCTGCCGGGCGTGAGCTTGTCGTAGATGCCGAGCGCGAACATCAGGCCGGCGCTGGGACCGCCGACGTCGGCGAGCTTGATGTCGATGTGGAACGGAAAGGTGTGGTCGGTCCCGGCCGCGATGCCGACGATGGCGCGCGGCTTGCCGCCGTCCTCGGACTTCGCCGTGGTGATGGTGAGTTCCTTGGTGCGGGTGGCCGCGCGGCCCTCCCGTTCGGCCGCCGCCTGCTCCTTGGCCGGCACGACGGTGAACACGACCCTGTCGCCGGGCCGGTGGCGGGTGACCAGCTTCGAGACGTCGCCGGGCTCCTTCACCGCGGTCCCGTCGACGGCCTTGATCACGTCGCCGGCGTGCAGCACCCCTTCGGCCGGGGTGTCCTTGACCACCGTGGAGACCACGACCCAGGACTCCACCGGGATGTCCAGTTCCCGCAGGGCGGCGACCTTGGCGCTCTCCTGCGACTGGCTGAACTCCTCGGCGTTCTCCTGGCTGGACTCCTCCTCGGTCTGACCCTCCGGGAAGAGCGTCTCGTGCGGCACGACCTTGTTGTCGTGGGCCAGCCAGCCGTACATCGCCGAGACCAGGTTGAGCCGGTAGTCCGGGCTGGTCACCCGGACGGTCGTCATGTTGAGGTGGCCGTCCGCCGGGTAGGTGCGGCGGCCGGAGATCTGCAGCACGGGCTCGCCGTCGTGCTTGCCGAGGGTGTTCACCGTGGGGCCCGGCGTCATCTCGGAGTACTCGGTCGGGACCGCCAGGCCCACGCACAGGAGCACGATCAGCATCAGGGTCGAGGCGAGCATCGTCGCAGTGCGGCGTGGCATGGAACGACAGTACGGGACCGGCCTGCCGGAGCACCGCCGGGGCCGTCCGTACGGGCCTCCCCGGTGGCGCCCCGGTACTCCGCCCGCCTGTGCCGGACGGCGCGTGTCTCAGGAGCCGGAAACCGTGGTGGTGGACCTCTCCATCGCCTCGCGGAAACGTGCGTATCCGACGAGTTCCGGTCCGTCCCCCCGGGTCCTGCGCGTCCTCAGGGCCCAGGTGCCCCACAGACTCGCGCCGATCGCAGCCACCAGCGGAATCAGCAACCAGGCGAGAGCCGCCATGCCGACCTCCCAACCCGAATGAGCGACTGCAACTGACTGATCAGCAGATTAACCATCTACTGTGACAACGCTCATATCCGCCCCCCGGTTACGCAACCGGAGGCGGGGCGGGATTTCCCCGCCGGACGGGGCGGGGGCGAGCCGGCGCGGCGGGCGTCAGCAGGCGCCGACCCACTCCTCGGTGCCGTCGCCGAACCGCTGGTGCTTCCAGATCGGCACCTCGTGCTTGAGGTCGTCGATCAGCCGACGGCACGCCTCGAAGGCCTCCGCCCGGTGCGGGCAGGACACCGCCACCACCACGGCGAGGTCACCCACCGTGAGGTCACCCACCCGGTGGACGGCCGCGAGCGCCCGTACGGGGAAGTCGGCGGCCACCTTCTCCGCCACGCGCCGTAGCTCCGCCTCGACGGAGGGGTGGGCGGAGTACCCCAGGGCGTCCACGTCGGATCCCCCGTCGTGGTTGCGGACCGTTCCGACGAACAGCGCGGTCCCGCCGGCCGCGTCGTCCCCGACGGCCCGGAACACCTCGTCCAGGGACAGCGGCGTGTCGCGGACCGCGATCAGCTTGACGGGGTCCTGCGCGGCGCGCTCACCCGGATGGACGTCGGAGGAGTGGGAGTCAGCCATGCCTGCCATCGTGCCCCACCCGCCCCGCCACCGGAAGCCCGACCCGGCCCCGTCGACGCAGGTCGCCGGGGCGGTGCCGGGCGGCGCGGCCGGGTGGCCCCGGGCCGGGCGGAGGGCGGCGGCGGGGGCGGCGCGGCCCGGTGGCCCCGGGCGGGGCGGAGGGCGGCGCGGCCCGGTGGCCCCGGGCCGGTGGCCCAGGGCCGGGCGGAAGGCGGCGGGGGCGCGGGGGTCAGCGGCGGCGGGCCCGGCGGGCGCGGCGGATGACCGCGGCCGTGCCGAGGAGGGCCACCGTCGCGCCGGCGGCACCGGCCGCCGTGGCGTCCTTGCGGCCGAGCCGCCGCCCGGCCACCGTGTGCCGCCCGGCCACCTCGGCCAGCAGTTCGGCGAGGACCTCCTCGTTGCTCCACCGCGGCCGCCACCCGGCGTCGTGCAGCCGGCTGCCGCTGACCACCCACGGGTACATCGTGTAGGCGAGGTCGCCCGCCGGGGACGGCGTGAGGCCGATCCGGTGGAGCCGCGCCGCCGCGCCCAGCGCCACCGCGGACGGCAGCTCCATGCGGCGGATCCCGCTGAGCTCCTCGACCTCCTCCTGCTCCAGCCACCCGTCGCAGCCGACGGCCACCTCGCCCTCGACCTTCTCCAGCACCGCGTACTCCAGCGCGGAGCACAGGTCGTCGACGTGGCAGAACTGCCAGGCGGGCCGCGAACCGGCCACCACCAGCAGCCGCGGCGACTCGAAGTACCTGGTCAGCGCCGTATCGGTGCCGCCGCCGACCAGGACGGCGGGCCGCAGCACGGTGACGTTGAGGCCGGGGTGGGCGCGGGGCGCGCGGCGGCCGAGCCGTTCGATCTCCAGCAGGTCGCCGACGGCCGTGGCCTCCGCGGTGGCCCGCAGCTCGGCGTCCTCGGCCAGCGGCGGCTCGTTGTCCGGCAGCGCGCCGTAGACCATGGCGGAGGTGCAGAGCACCACCCGCCGCACTCCGGCCGCCGCTGAGGCGGTGAGCACGGTCTGGGTGCCGCGGACGTTGTAGGCGGTGCGGGCCGCCGGGTCCGTCTCCAGGTCGAGGTCGACCGCCAGGTGGACGACCACGTCCACGCCGCGCAGCCGCTCGGCAATCGCGGGGTCCCGGATGTCGAGGATCTGCCACCGGGCGGCGGCGCAGTCGCCGCGCCGCTCGTCGAGGGCGACCACCTCCCGGATCTCGGGGGAGGCGGCGAGCCGCTCGGTCAGCAGCGCGCCGACGCCGGAGGCCGCGCCGGTGACGGCCACGACGGGCCCCCGCCCGGCGGGGGGACGGGCCGCCGACGCGTCGGCCGGGGCGTTTCGCGCTGCGCGAACCTGCGGATCTGGGGAACTCACCAGGCGTCTCCAGCGGTTGTCTCGAGAGGAACGCGCGTGCCGCGTGTACGTACCAGGTGGCATCCATCCTGCCGCAGGCCGATGGTCGGCGGAGCATCAAGGCTCTATCGGGCCGGGGTGTCTACGCTGGGTGGTGTTGTCGGGCAGCCGCGCCGCCGGAGAGAGACCGGTGGCCCAACCAGCCGAGGAACCCCGTGAGTGACAATCCATTCGGATTCGGCCTTCCGCCGGAGGAGCCGGACGACGGCGACGAGGGCAAGAAGAAGGACCAGCAGAGCGGCGGTGGGCAGGGACCGGCCAACCCGTTCGGCTTCGGCACGCCCGGGGCCGGAGGCTTTGGCGGTGCGGGCGGGGACAATCCGTTCGCGTCCCTCTTCGGGGCGTTCGGCGCCCCGAACGCCGGGGGCATGAACCCCGCCGACCTGGGCGCCGCCTTCCAGCAGCTCGGCCAGATGCTCTCCTACGAGGGCGGGCCGGTGAACTGGGACATGGCCAAGCAGATCGCCCGCCAGGCGGTCGCGCAGGGCGCCCCGAACGGCACCAAGGACGCCAGCATCGGCCCCGCCGAGCGCGCCGCGGCCGAGGAGGCCGTGCGCCTGGCCGACCTGTGGCTGGACGGGGTGACGTCCCTGCCGTCCGGCGCGGCGACGACCCTGGCCTGGAGCCGCGCGGAGTGGGTCGAGGCGACCCTGCCCGCGTGGAAGGAACTCGTCGACCCGGTCGCCGAGCGGGTCGGCACGGCCATGGGCCAGGTGCTGCCCGACGAGATGCAGGCCATGGCGGGCCCGCTGCTCGGGATGATGCGTTCGATGGGCGGCGCCATGTTCGGCGCGCAGATCGGCCAGGCCGTCGGCGTGCTCGCCGGCGAGGTGGTCGGTTCCACCGACATCGGCCTGCCGCTGGGCCCGGCCGGCAAGGCCGCCCTGCTCCCGCGCAACATCGAGGCCTTCGGCAAGGACCTCGGTGTACCGCTGGAGGAGGTCCGCCTCTACCTGGCCCTGCGCGAGGCCGCCCACCAGCGGCTCTTCGCCCACGTGCCGTGGCTGCGGTCGCACCTGTTCGGCGCCGTCGAGGGGTACGCGCGCGGCATCAAGGTGGACACCTCCAAGCTGGAGGACGTGGTCGGCCAGTTCGACCCGCAGAACCCGGAGCAGCTGCAGGAGGCGCTCCAGCAGGGCATGTTCCAGCCCGAGGACACCCCCGAGCAGAAGGCCGCCCTGGCCCGCCTGGAGACCGCTCTGGCGCTCGTGGAGGGCTGGGTGGACGCGGTGGTCCACGCCGCCGCCACGCCGCGTCTGACGTCCGCCGGGGCGCTCCGCGAGACGCTGCGCCGCCGCCGTGCCTCGGGCGGTCCGGCGGAGCAGACCTTCGCCACGCTGATCGGCCTGGAGCTGCGGCCGCGCCGGCTGCGGGACGCCTCACGGCTGTGGGCGTCGCTCACCGACGCGCGCGGCGTGGACGGCCGGGACGCCCTGTGGGCCCACCCCGACATGCTGCCCAACGCGACCGACCTGGACGACCCGGACGGCTTCGTCCACCGGGAGCAGCTCGACTTCTCCGAGCTGGACCGGATGCTCGGCGAGGCGGCGGGCGGCGCCAAGGGCGCCGACCGTCCCCAGGACACCGGTGCGGCGGAGGACGGCGCCGACGGCGGCCGCTCCCCGAAGGCCGGCCCCGGCGACTCGCCCGAGGGCGACACGAACGACGACCCGAAGGGCGAAGGTTCCGAGTGACCCTGCACGACGACGCGGTCCGGCTGCTGGACGGCCTGGAGACCACGACGGACTCCCAGGAGGAGCTCCGCCGCGTCTACCTCAAGCACCTGGACGAGCACGCCGACGGCATGTGGCGCGAGTGCGCGGACGGGCACATCACGGCGAGCGCCCTGGTCGTCGACCCGGAGAACGACCGGGTGCTGCTGACCTTCCACCGCAAGCTGAAGATGTGGCTGCAGATGGGCGGCCACTGCGAACCGGGCGACACCACGGTGGCCGGCGCGGCGCTGCGGGAGGCGACGGAGGAGTCCGGCGTTCCCGGGCTGCGCCTGCTCGGCGGGACGCCGGTGCGGCTGGACCGGCACCACACGCCCTGCGCCTGGCACCTGGACGTCCAGTACGCGGCGCTGGCCCCGCGCGGCGCGGTGGAGGCCATCAGCGACGAGTCGCTGGACCTGCGCTGGTTCGCCTACGACGAGGTCGCCGATGTCGCGGACGCCTCGGTGGCACGGCTGGTGGAGGCGACCCGGGCTCTGCTGTGAGGCCGCGGGCACGAAGGGGCGGTCACCTCGAGGTCCCTCGGAGGTGACCGCCCCTTCGTGCCGGGCACTGTCGGTTTCCGGCGCCGTCGGTTCGGCCGCCGTCGGTTCCAGGCGTTGTCAGTTCCAGGCGTTGTTCTGGTTCTGCCCCCGCGCCCCCTGCTGGCCCATGCCGAACTGGGCGGCGGCGCCGGAACCGATCTGGGCGTTCTGCGGCGGGAGCAGTTCGCTGGGCTGGACCAGCGCGAAGCCGGTGCCCATGAAGCTGAGCTCCCAGCCCTCGCCCGTGTTGCCGCGGCGGCGCCATACTCCGGAGGAGTGGGTCTGGGCCTGCATCTGCACCCGCAGGGAGGTCGACCAGGCGATGACCGCGTCGGCGTCCACGTTGACGTACCGGTCCGGGGTGACCTGGAGCATCAGCGGCGCGCCGGAGGTCATGAGGGCGACCTTGCCGCGGCCGGAGATGTTGAGCTGGTACTTCCCGGACCCGGAGATGCCGTAGAGGCTGTCCACCGCGATGACCTCGTGGTGAAGCGCCGAGTCCATGGCCAGGACGTAGGAACTGTCGATGGTGAGGCCGTCCTGGTCGACGTCCACCAGGTGGATGTACTGGGCGAGGTTGGCCAGGTAGACGGTGCCCTGCCCGTGGCAGCGCATCAGGTCCAGGCCCTCGCCGGTCCGGCGGCGGGCGTTGCGCTGGTTGCCCGACTGGTACTCGGCGTCGAACTCGACGAGTCCCTGGTAGGCGACCATGGACCCCTTGCGGGCCAGCACGTCGCGGTTGCCGTCGACCAGGACGCGGAGCATCTGGCCGTTCTGCAGGCTCCAGTGCTCCTGGGTCTGCTGCTCGTTGTAGGCGAAGATCGGGCTCTGCATGATCGGTCGTTCTCCCCCTCAGCCCCGGATCCGGAGGCGGTCGGTGCTGTCCTCGCTCGGCTGGACGACCACGATGCCCGTGCCGGAGAAGGCCATCTGGAAGGCCTCCCCGCTGCCGCGGCCGATCAGCGAGGACGCCTTGAAGCTGCGCTTGCCCTTCACCTTGAGGTTCGGGGACCAGGCGATCAGCGAGTCCGGGTCGACGTAGGTCTCGTCCTCGCCGCCGCCGCAGTCGACCACGATCGGGGTGCCGCGGGAGGTGATGGCCACCCAGCCCTGGCCCTCGATCTTCGTGTTCCACAGGCCCTGTCCTGCGAACTTGGCCATGCCCTTGACCCGCTCGACGCCCCACTTGAGGTGGGCGTCGAAGGCGAGCAGGTTGGTGGCGTTGACGGAGATCGCCTCGCCGTTGAGGTTGATCACGACGACGTCGGCGCCGTAGTCCGCCAGGTAGAGGATGCCGTCGCCGTGGCAGCGCATCAGCCGGGCGCCCTCGCCGGTGACCCAGTCCTTGGCGATCTGCCGGACGGCCGGCGGGTTCGGCTCGTACTGCACGAAGCCCTCGTAGGCGACCATGGAGCCGACCCGGGCGAGCAGGTCGTGACCCGTCTGCATGGCGATCTTCGCCATGTGGGTCCCGTGGTTCTCCATGCGGGCGACGACGGGTGCGGGGGCGTGGCCCGCGAGCTGCTGGTTCATGTCGGGCTCCCTCAGACCTCGTACGGCTGAACGACGATGAAGTTGCCGGGGGCGCCCCGGAACTGCAGGTTGACGCTCTCGCCGGTGTCGCCGGGGTAGGCGTTGCGCCGCATCCGCACCTGGCTGGAGACGATGACCTGGGAGGCCGCCGACCAGGCGACCACCGCGTTGGCGTCGGCGAAGGTGGTCGGCGTGACCGGCAGGACCACGGGGACGCCCTGGGTCTTGAGGACCAGCGTGCCGACGCCCTGGAACTGCATGGTGAACAGGGCGCCGCCGGGGATGCCGTGCCCCTCGACGCGGCGGACCTCGTACTGAAGGGACTCGTCGAAGGCGAGCACGTTCTCCGCCGAGACGCACAGGGCGTCGCCCTGGAGTTCGACGGTGTGCAGGTGGGCCGCGTTCTCGGCGAGGAAGACCTGGCCGTAGCCGGTGCAGCGCATCAGCTGCATCTCCTGGCCGGTGGCGTTGCCGACGATCCGGCCGCTGAAGCCGGCGCCCTTGTACCCGAACTCGACCTTGCCCTGGTACAGCACCATGCTGCCCTGGCGGGCGAGGACGGGCTGGCCGCCGACGCTGAGGTCGACGCGGACCAGCTTCTCGTTCTGCTGGGTCCAGCGCTGACCGGTGGGCTTCTCCTTGTACAGGTTCAGCGCGCCCGCGACACCGGGGGTCTGCGGGGCGTTGGGGGCGCCGGTGTACGCCTGCTGGCCGGGGATGCCGGGCGCTCCCGGCATGCCGGGGGCGACGGGCGGGTGGGCGGCGCCGGGCATGCCCGGGGCCGGCGGCATGCCGGGGGCGGCCGGGGGCTGCCCGTAGCCGGGCGGGGCCGTCGGGACGGCCACGGTCGGCGCGGAGTGGACCGACGGAGCCGCAGGTGCTCCGGGCGGCCCGGGCGGCTGGCCGTGGCCGGGCGGGAACTGGCCGGGCTGGGGCTGTCCGGGCGGCGGGAAGCCGTAGCCGGACGGCTGGGCGGCGGCGGGCGCCGGGGCCTGCGGCTGGGCGGGCGGTGCGCCGAACGCGGGCGCGGGGGCCTGCGGCTGCTGCTGCGCGGGCACCGGGGCGGGACCGGACGGGACGCCGAACGCCGGAGCGGCGGGTGCGGCCGGAGCGGCGGGCACGCCGAAGGCGGGAGCGGGCGCGGCGGGGGCGGCGAAGCCCGGCGCGCCCTGCGGTGCGGCGGGCGTGGCGGGCGCGGCGGGTTCCTCCTCCGCCACCTCGCCGCCGAAGTTCCTCAGCAGCGCGTCGAGTCCGCCGTCGAAGCCCTGGCCGACGGCGGCGAACCGCCAGACGTCCTTCAGGTAGAGGTCCGCCAGCATCACCGCGCGCTCCGTGGAGAACTCGGCTCCGGCGAACGGGTACCGGGCCACCTCCTCGCCTCCGGCGACGATGCGCACGTAGCCGTGGCCGACCTGCGACATCTGTCCCGCGCCGTCGAGGGTCGCGGTGAACGACAGCTTCTGGACCTGTGGCGGGATCCGGTCGAGCGTGACCCTGAACGACTGCGTGTCGCCCGCCTGCTCACCCAGCAGCTGGATCGCCTCCTCGGGCGACTTCGGCTGGTTGTAGAAGACGAAGTAGCGGTCGTCCGAGAGACGCTCGTCGGCGTCCAGCCCGAAGCAGCTGATGTCGAAGCTCAGCCCGGGCCCCTCGATCCGCACACCGATGTAGAGGTCGGTGCCCGCGGTGAGATCACTGATTTTGGCCTTGTGGCCGCGTTGGAATTCCCTGGCCATGCGTAACGCCGTCCCCCATCCCGTCCGAAAAGGTGCTGGGACAGGCTAGCCCGGAATCCTGACGATCGCGTCGGTTGGGACAGAGCCGCGACGAAACGCGGACCGACCCGGTCCGTATCAGTCCGACTCGCCGGGCCGCGCGGCGGGCAGGTGCGGCAACCGTTCCGCGGCCACCACTCCTTCGAGGTACCCGCGGGCGCGCTCGGTACGGGGGTACGTCTGCAGGAGCCGCCAGAAGTCCGGGCCGTGCCCGGGCACCAGCAGATGGGCGAGTTCGTGCAGCAGCACGTAGTCCACCACGTACTCGGGCATGCCCTGGAGCCGGTGCGAGAGCCGGATGCTGCCCTCGGCGGGGGTGCAGGACCCCCAGCGGCTGTTCTGGTTGGTCACCCAGCGGACGGTGGCGGGCCGGGCGCGGCCGTCGAGGTACTGGCCGGACAGCCGGGCGGCCCGCTGCGCCAGGTCCGAGTCGTCGAGGGAACGCCGGCTCTCCTGGGCCGCCAGCTTCTCCAGCATCACCCGGACCCAGCGCCGTTCCTCGGCCTCGGACATGCGCGCCGGGATCAGCACGACGGTGCGGTCGCCCTCCCGGTAGGCGGAGACGGTCCGGCGCCTGCGGGCGCTCCTGCGGACCTCCACCGCGTCCGCCGAAGGACCCGCGGAGGGGGTGCCGGTGACGCTGCGCGGCTCGGAGAAGGCGCGGGAGGACGGGTCGGAGGGCACCCCTCGACGTTACCGCCTGCGACCGGAGGCGTCCCCAGTCCGCACCGGATCCGGTCCGATATCCGCACCGGTGGAGCTGCCCGTTCGGCGGATTGGTACGACGGATGCCCGGTACCTGTGGACAACTCGACGCACGGGTACGGCGGATCGATGCATGCTGACGAGCGACGGCCCGATCCGTGCCGTTCCAGTGCATTTGGTCACATCCGGGAGGCCGCCGCGCGGCGGCTCGTTCCGGACGGCCAGGACAGGAAGGGGTTGGTCCTCGTGCATCCCAGGATGAAGCCGGCGCTCCGCCGCGGCTGGCGAGATCTCAGCACGGCGCAGTTCGGGATGACCTCGGCGCACGCCATGACGCTCGGCCCGGTGGACTCGGCCACCGGCACCTTCCTCGACCTGCTCAACGGCACCCGCGGCATGGACCTGCTGCGTGAGGAGGCGGTGCGGATGGGGTTGCCGGAGAGCCACGCCGACGCGCTGGTGGAGCGGCTGTCCCAGGCCGGTCTGCTGGACGACGCCACCGGCGGAGGGCCGGCGGCCGAGGCGCTGCGCGAGCGTCCGCACACCCTGGACCGTCTCCGGCCCGACCTCGCCACCCTCTCGCTGACCGCCCCGGCGCCCGGTGACGCGATCCGGCGGCTGGCGGCCCGCCGTCGGCTGCGGGTGCAGGTGCGCGGGGTGGGCCGGGTCGGCGCGACGCTGGCGGCACTGCTCTCGGCCGCCGGGGTGGGCGAGGTGGACGTGCGGGACGGCGGCTGCGTGGAGCCGTGGGACGTGGCTCCGGGCGGCCTGCCGCCCGGAGCGATCGGACAGCGGCGCGCGGACGCCGCCCGGCGGCTGGTCCGTGACACCGCTCCCGAACGCCCGCCCCGCCGGGGCTCCCCCTGCCCGTTCGGTGACGACACCGGCTTCGCCCTGGTGCTGCTCACCCCGCGGGAGGACCTCTCGGTCCACTCCCCCGATCCCCGGGACGCCGAGCCGCTGGTGGCGGCGGGCATCCCGCACCTCTACGCGGGGGTGGTGGAGGGCACGGGCGTGGTGGGTCCGCTGGTGCTGCCGGGCGAGACGTCCTGCGCCGAGTGCCTGCACCGGTGGCGGGTGGAGCACGACCCCACCTGGCCCCGGCTGCTGGCCCAGTGGCGCTCCGGCCGGTCGCGCGCGGTGCCCGCCTGCGACCTGGCGCTGGCCACCGCCGTCGCGGGCACGGCCGCCGGGCACGCGCTCGCGTTCCTCGACGGCCTGTCCGCCGCCGGGTCGCCGCACGCCGCGGGGGTGCGCTGGGAGGCGGCGCTGCCCGCACTGCGCTGGCGTTCCCGTGACATCGCCCCGCATCCGGACTGCCCGTGCGGTGCGGCGGGACGTCCGGCGGTGGAACTGACCGGGGTTCGGCAGCAGTCACAGGACACAATGGCCGGGCACGGGCCGTCAACGGAGTCCTGCCATCGGGTGGACACGGCACGCCGGCCCGGGACTTGGAGGGCGCATGTCTGATCTTCCCCGGAAGGCGGTCACCCGGACCGCCAAGCTCGCCGCGCTCCCACTCGGTCTCGCCGGCCGGGTCACCTGGGGGCTGGGCAAGCGGATCGTGGGCGAGTCGGCGGAGCTCGTGGGGCGCGAACTCCAGCAGCGCACGGCCGAGCAGCTCTTCAAGGTGCTCGGCGAACTCAAGGGCGGGGCGATGAAGTTCGGGCAGGCCATGTCCGTCTTCGAGTCCGCCCTGCCGGAGGAGCTGGCCGGTCCCTACCGTGCCGCGCTCACCAAGCTCCAGGACGCCGCCCCGCCGATGCCCACCCGCACGGTCCACGAGGTGCTGCGCGAGCGCCTCGGAGAGGACTGGCGGGATCTCTTCCAGGAGTTCGACGACACCCCCGCGGCCGCCGCCTCCATCGGGCAGGTGCACCGCGCGGTGTGGCGGGACGGCCGCCGGGTCGCCGTGAAGGTGCAGTACCCGGGCGCCGGGGAGGCCCTGGTGTCGGACCTCACCCAACTCGGCCGCTTCGCGCGGCTGCTGGGGCCGCTGGTGCCCGGCATCGACGTCAAGCCGCTGATCACCGAGCTGCGGGAGCGGGTCTGCGAGGAACTCGACTACCGGCTGGAGGCGGAGGCCCAGCAGGCGCACGCCGAGGAGTTCGCCGGAGACCCGGACGTCGTGGTGCCCGCCGTGGTGCACCAGTGCGAGCAGGTCCTGGTGACCGAGTGGATCGACGGCACGCCGCTCTCCCGGGTGATAACCGACGGAACGCCCGAACAACGCGACCGGGCGGGGCAGTTGCTCGCCCGGTTCCTCTTCTCCGGCCCCTCGCGCACCGGGTTGCTGCACGCCGATCCCCATCCGGGCAACTTCCGCCTGATGACAGAGGGTTCGGACCGTCCGGAGGACTGGCGGCTGGGGGTGCTGGACTTCGGGACGGTGGACCGGCTGCCGGGAGGGCTGCCCTCGCCGATCGGCGAGGCGTTGCGGATGGCCCTGGACGGTGAGGCGGACGCGGTCCACGCGCGGCTGTGTTCCGAGGGATTCGTCAAGGAGACGGTCGAACTCGACCCGGAGGCGGTGCTGGAGTACCTGCTGCCGATCATCGAGCCGGCGCGGGCCACGGAGTTCACCTTCACCCGGGGCTGGCTGCGCGGCCAGGCGGCCCGTCTGGCCGATCCGCGGTCGCCCGCGCACCAGTTGGGCAAGCGGCTCAACCTGCCGCCGTCGTACCTGCTGATACATCGGGTGACGCTCAGCACCATAGGCGTCCTGTGCCAGCTCGGCGCGACGGTGCGGCTGCGTCACGAACTGGAGTCCTGGCTCCCGGGTTTCGCCCCGCAGGACTGAGGGGTCGCGCCCCGGGCCGGCGGAGCGGGGAACGCGGCGAGGGCCGCCCCCGGACGGGGACGGCCCTCGACCACTCGAACGGCACGCGGGCGGCGGCCACCTCGCCCGAGGGACGCCGCCGCCTCACGGACAACGCCGCCTCACGGGCGCCGCCCGTCTTCACGGCCGACGCCCGGCTGAGGAACGCCGCCCGTCTCACGGACGACACCCGCCTGAGGGGGGGACGCGAGGACGCCCGCCTCACGGGCTCGGTGCCCGTGTCACGGACGGTGCCGCGGCCCGCGCCGGGGAGGGCGCCGCGGCCAGAGTCGCGGACGGCGCGGCGTCCCGCGTCGCGGGAGGTGGTGGCCTCACGCGGTCACTGCATGACGGCGAGCGCCAGCGCGCGCCGGGCACGCATCGACGCGCGCTCGGCCCGCCGCTGCATCCGCCGCGCGGCGAGAATGCGGAGCCCGGGCCGAGCGATCTCGGCCTCGCGCATCCGCTCGCGCATATGCGCGCGCGCCAGGGCTTCTGGGATGAGTTGCATCTCTCGGGTCCTGTTCTGACGCACCTCGTGTGCGCCGGTGTAAGGGAAGTCTCGGGTGGCGGGCAGGGAGCCCGCGGGCTTGTGGAGGGACGGTTTCATCGGGGCCTGTTTCCGGGGGTCGTGCGTGTGGGGAGCGTCGATGGTGCGGTGGCCGGTCATGCCGTGACCGGGTTCTTGCGCGGACGACCACGCGGCCGCTTGCGGGCCACGACGACACCCTGGACGAACAGCTCGCCGCCCCAGACACCCCAGGGCTCACGGCGCTCCTTGGCACCGGCGAGGCAGGCGTCGACGAGCGGGCAGGTGCGGCACAGCGACTTGGCGTACTCCACGTCGGCCGGGGACTCGGCGAAGAAGACCTCGGGGTCGTTGGAGCGGCACGGGACCGGGGTGCCGAGGCCCTCGATGGCGTCGTCGAGAGCGGTCAGGGTGATGAGCGGAGTCAAGGAAAGGTCCTCCGTGAGGCCGGGCGGGGAAATCGTGTCGGAAGGCGGAACGGACGGGGCGTGCGCTTCGAGTTGCACTGGGTGTCTTCCTCGTCTGGTGTCGTCCGGCCGGTCGGCCGGTGCTGGGTACCGGTTGTTCTCTTGTCCCGAGGTCCTTCGGTCCGTCTCCCGCCGCTTCGCGTCGCGGAGGCCGGGGAAAACAGAAGGGCCGCGGATCCCTGATGGGGTTCCGCGGCCCTGAAGGCACCGGCCTGATCGAGATCAGGCTGGATCGCTCCAGGGTTCCGGCCCGCGGAGGGCCCACATCGTCTGGGGGTGGTTCGTCGTCTGCTTGAGGGTTCCGGCACCGGCCGCCGCGTAGCCGAAGGCCTGCGCCTTCGCCACTCCTGCTTCCAGTGCCTTGGTCGGTCGCTCGGCGCGGACACGAATGCCCGCGAACGACTCGGACCGGCTGCCGAAGGCAGGGGCGCCGACCAGCACGCCGCCCTCGGTCAGGCCGCCGCCGACCAGGCCCATGCCGAGACCGGACAGGCCGGCGCCGGACAGGGAGGAGGCGGACACACCGGTGCCACGATCGAAGGCGGCGAGAGCGCACAGCGAGGCGACGTGGTGATCGTTCTCCAGGACGGCGGTGCCGAAGGCACGGGTGGTGCTGATGCCGGTGGTGTTGGTCTTGCTGATCACTTCAATCGCCTCCTCTCGGCGTCTTGGGGGACCGTGGACGGTCCGGCGGATACAGACGTCATTACAGGACGGATCGGAAGCCTTCCGGAGGCCTCGTGTTCCGTGCTCTAGAACCTATGGGGGACTACGGGGCGGGCGCAAACTATTTTTGCGACGACTTCGCAACGGTGTGTCGCGAAGTCGCTCAGCCCGCCTCGGCGAGGTCCTGACCGGCGCAGATGGCCAGCACGTCGGCCCCGTACCGGTCCAGCTTGCGCATCCCGACGCCGGGGATGCGGGCGAGTTCGACCGGGTCCTCGGGCACCGTCTCGGCGATGGCGATCAGGGTCTTGTCGGTGAAGACGCAGAACGCGGGCTGCCCGCTGCGGCCCGCCTGGACCTCGCGCCAGGCGCGCAGCCGCTCGTAGACCCCCTCGTCCATCTCCGAGGGGCAGTCCTCGCAGCGCATCAGCTTCATCTCGCCGGCGTCGGTGAGGGTGCGTCCGCAGACCTTGCAACGGGCGACCGTGCGGTTGGTGCGCCGGGGCGCCGCCCGTTGTGCCCGCGCGGCCGAGCGGAAGCCGTCCGCGCCGCTCGCGGTCCCGTACTCGACGCCGCCCGCGGCGCCCTGGCCTCCGCGGGCACCGCTCGCCGCGCCGCTGCCGGGGCGCAGCCCGTCGAGGAAGCGGCTGGGCCGCCGGTTGGGCCGCCCGCCGGGGGAACGGGACAGGGACCAGGACACGTGCAGCCGCTCGCGGGCCCGGGTGATGCCCACGTAGAGGAGGCGGCGCTCCTCCTCGATCTGCTCGTCGGTCCGGGCGTAGGTGATCGGCATCATGCCCTCGGCCACTCCGACCAGGAAGACGGCGTCCCACTCCAGGCCCTTGGCCGAGTGGAGGGAGGCCAGGGTGACGCCCTGGACCGTGGGGGCGTGCTGGGCGGCGGCCCGTTCGTCGAGCTCGGCGACGAGGTCGGAGAGGGCGGCCTCGGGCCTGGCCGTGGTGAAGCCCTCGGCGAGGTGGACCAGCGCCGCCAGGGACTCCCACTTCTCCCGGGTCGCGCCCGATCCCGCGGGCGGCGCCGTCGTCCAGCCCTGGCCGGAGAGCACCGCCCGCACCTGCCCGGGCAGGTCCTCGGCGTCGCCGAGCAGGGCGTCGTTCCCGCCGAAGCGGGCCGCGGCGCGCAGCTGGTGGACGGCCTTGCGGACCTCCTGCCGCTCGAAGAACCGCTCGGCCCCGCGCAGCTGGTAGGGCACCCCGGCGTCGGCGAGCGCCTGTTCGTAGGTCTCGGACTGGGCGTTGGTCCGGAACAGCACGGCGATCTCGCTCGCCGGGACGCCGGAGTCGATCAGCGCCCGGATGGCGCGGGCGGCGCCCTCCGCCTCGGACGGTTCGTCCGGGTACTCGGCCCAGCGGGGTTCGGGGCCGGACGGACGCTGCGAGACCAGCTCCAGCCGGTGGTCGGCGGCCCGGCCGGTGGCCTGCCCGAGCAGGCCGTTGGCGAGCCGCACCACCTGGGGCGTGGACCGGTAGTCGCGGACCAGCTTGACCACGGTGGCGCCGGGGTGCCGGGTGCGGAAGTCCAGCAGGTAGTCGGGGGTGGCGCCGGTGAAGGAGTAGATGGTCTGGCTGGCGTCGCCGACCACGCAGATGTTCTCCCGGTCCCCCAGCCACAGTTCCAGCAGCCGCTGCTGGAGGGGGGAGACGTCCTGGTACTCGTCGACCACGAAGTGCTGGTACTGGGCGCGGACCTCGCGGGCGATGTCGGGCCGGTCCTGAAGGATGCCGACGGTCAGCAGCAGCACGTCCTCGAAGTCGATGACGCCGCGCTCCCGCTTGAGCTCCTCGTACATGTCGTAGACGCGGGCGATCTCCGCCGGGTCGCGGGGCGCCTCCCGCCCGGCCTTGACGGCGGCGGGCGCGTAGTCGGCGGGCACGGTCTGGGTGACCTTGGCCCATTCGATCTCGCCGGTGACGTCCCGCAGCTCGCCGCGGTCGAGGCGGATGCCGCAGGAGGCGGCGGCCTCGGCGACCACCTGCACCTTGCGGTCCACGATCCGCGGCAGGCCCCCGCCCACCGCCTTGGGCCAGAAGTACTGCAGCTGGCGCAGGGCCGCGGCGTGGAAGGTGCGGGCCTGCACGCCGGTCGCGCCGAGCTGGCGGAGCCGCCCGCGCATCTCGCCGGCGGCGCGGTTGGTGAACGTGACGGCGAGGACGGTGGTGGGCTGGAGGATGCCGGCGCGGACGCCGTACGCGATGCGGTGGGTGATCGCGCGGGTCTTGCCCGTGCCCGCGCCGGCCAGGACGCACACCGGCCCGTGCAGCGCGGTGGCGACGGCGCGCTGTTCGGGGTCGAGCCCTTCCAGTACCGCGTCGGCCGAGTCCGGGACGGCGGGGAAGAGGGAGGAGTGCGTTGCTGGTGTCACCCCGCCATGCTGCCAGGTCCGCCGGGGCGGACGGGGCGGCTGTCCACAGGGGTGGTCATGTTGTCGTACGAAATGCGGCGCAGCTCACGTAGGGCGGGGGCGGTGGGAATGCCGGGCGGACACCGTACGTTCACCGGGTGCGACAGACCGTCCGTCCCATCTCCCCGAGGAGCGCGAAGACCATGCCCGGCACCGTGACGATGTACAGCACCACCTGGTGCGGCTACTGCCACCGGCTGAAGAGCCAGCTGAGCCGCGAGGGCATCGCGTACGAGGAGATCAACATCGAGCAGGACCCGGAGTCGGCCCTGTTCGTGGAGAAGGTGAACGGCGGCAACCAGGTCGTCCCCACGGTCCGTGTGGTGCCCGCCGCGGGCGGCGAGGCGGTCGTGATGACCAACCCGAGCCTGGCCCAGGTCAAGCAGGCGCTGGGCGCCTGACCCCACCCGCGCGGAGCCCCGGCACGGAGCCCTCGCACGAGATCCCCGCACGGAGCCCCCGTCGGTGCCGCCTCCCGGCCCCGCGGGGGCTTTCCGCGTCCCCGGCGCCCACCAGGACCCGAACCCGGCCCGCCTGCCCGTCTGCGCCCGCCTTGCTCGCCTGCCCGTCTGCCTGCGGTGTCCCCTTGACCTTGCCGCAGCGTCAGGGTTTGTACTGGGGGCATGCGAACGGGAGAGATGGCCGCCCTGGTCGGGGTGACCCCGCGTACCGTGCGGCACTACCACCACATCGGCGTGCTGCCGGAGCCGGAGCGGGACCCCAACGGGTACCGGCGGTACACGCTGCGCCATGCCGTGCTGCTGGCGCGGATCCGGCGGCTGACCGAGCTGGGGCTCGGGCTGGACGAGGTGCGGGACGTGCTCGCCGACGACGCGGGGCGTGAGCTGGCCGAGGTGCTGGAGGAGCTCGACGACGACCTGGCCAGGCAGGAGCGGCTGATCCGCGAGCGCCGGGAGCGGCTGGCGGCGGTGCTGGTGGACGCCCGCGCCGGACGGCTGGCCTCCGAGGGCCCCCTCTCCCCGCAGCTCGCCGGGCTGCTCGCCTCGCTCGGCGAACCGGCGGCGTCGTCGCCGATGGCGGCGATGGACCGGGAGGTGCTGACCCTGCTGGACACGATCATGCCCGCCGAGGAGCGCGAGCGGATGATGGGGACGCTCGGCGCGCTGTCCGAGCGGCCGGACGTCATGGAGCGGGCGCACGACCTCTACCGGCGGCTCGACGACCTGGCGGACGCCGCGGCGGACGACCCGCGGGCCGAGGAGGCCGGCCGGCTGCTGGCGGACCTCCTCCCCGAGGAGATGCTGTCCGGCTGGTCCGACTCCGCCCCCCACCCCGACACCGCGGCCGCCGAGGTCTTCTTCTCCGGGATGGCGCCCGCCCAGAGCGCGGCGATCCGGCACGGTCTGCGACTGACGCTGGAGCGTGGGGAGCGCAGGGGGCACGCGGAGCACGGGCGATGAGCCGGCGGTGGATGCGGAGGGTGGCCTGGCTGGTGCTGCCGGCCGAACTGGTCGTGGTGGTGTGCCTGGTGGCCGGTGCGGGCCTGCCGCTGCCGGTGCTGCTGGCGGCGGAGACCGCGGTGGCGGCGCTGGTGGTGGCGGAGGGCGTCGCGCTGGTACGGCTGCGGCGCGGCGGGATGTCGTGGCGCGAGGCGGTCGGGACGCTGGTGCCCGAGCCGGTGCTGCGGCTGGCAGGTCACGAGCTGCGGCTGTGGCACAGCATGGCCCTGTGGGTGCGGCGTAGGCGGCACGGGGTGCGGGCCGGCGACCTCGCGTTCGGGCACGCGAAGGGCGACGCGGCGATGATGTACGGGCTGCTCTTCGTGTGCGTGGTCGAGACCGTGGGCATGTCGCTGCTGCTGGCCGACTGGCCGGCCGTGCACGCGGTGGTGCTGGTGCTCGACGTCCAGACGGTGCTGTTCCTGCTGGGGCTGCGGGCGGCGGCGGTGGTACGGCCGCACGTGCTGGGGAACGGGGTGCTGCGGGTGCGGAGCGGGGCGCACGTGGACGTCGCGGTACCGCTGGACCGGATCGCGTCGGTGCGGCGGGAGTCGCTCTACACGCACGTGAAGGCGGACGGCGAGCTCAACCTGCCGGTGGGTTCCCAGACGTCGATCACCCTGTCGCTCACCGAGCCCGTGAACGCCCCGACCCTGCTGGGCCGTCCCCGGCCGGTGCGGGTGATCCGCCTCCACGCGGACGACCCCACCGCCCTCCACACCGCGCTGACCAGGCCTCCGCTCCCCTCCCCCGCCGGCCCGGCCCCCGTCTCCGAGGACGCTCCCGCGCACTAGCCGTTCCCACCGCCGCGCGGCCGGCGCCCTGGACGCCGCGACACCGCGCGGCCGGCACCTCGGTCACCGTGACGAGCTGCCTCGCGTCCGGGTCGCGACCGACCTGCCGAGTGACCCCCGGCGGTCAGACGGACCGGGTCGGGAGAGGCCGGCCGTACCAGTCCTCGATGAGGCGGGCGGCGATGGAGATCCCGTACGGGGGCAGGACCTCGCCGGAGGCGAACGCGGCGGAGAGCTCGTCCCGCGAGAACCACCGGGCCTCGCTGATCTCCTCGCCGTCGACCTCCGTCTCCGTCGTCGTCGCGTGCGCCATGAAGCCCAGCATCAGGCTGGACGGGAACGGCCACGGCTGACTGGCGACGTAGGAGACGTCGCCGATGACCACGCCGGCCTCCTCGAAGACCTCGCGCCGCACCGCCGCCTCGATGGACTCCCCGGGCTCCACGAACCCGGCGAGCGTCGAGAACCGGCCCTCGGGCCAGTGCACCTGGCGCCCGAGCAGGATCCGGTCGTCGTCGTCGGTGACGGCCATGATGACCGCGGGGTCGGTGCGCGGGTAGTGCTCCGCCCCGCACTTGGGGCAGCGCCGCACGTGCCCGGCCGCGGCGATCACCGTCTTGCCGCCGCAGCGGGAGCAGAACCGGTGCAGCCGCTGCCAGTTCTCCAGCGCGACCGCGTGCACCATCAGCCCGGCGTCCCGGTCGGACAGCAGCAGCCCCGCCTCCCGCAGCCCCGCGGGCCTCGCGGACTGGTCCAGGCGGCCCGGCAGCGAGTCCCGCTGCAGCGCGAAGTACCGCACGCCGTCCTCGTCGGTGCCGAGGAAGTAGCGGTGCGCCTCGGTGGGCGGCGCCTCGAAGGAGGGCGTGGTCAGCAGCTCGGTGCGCCCGTCCGGCGTCTCGTCGATGAGCACCTGCCCACCGGAGACCACGAAGCAGCGGGTGGTCGGGTGGCTCCAGGCGGCGGCCAGCCAGGCCTCGTCGAGCCGGTGGTGGGCGGCCCGGTCGATGCCGGAGTCCGCGGTGAGCGCGATGGGGCGGTCGGCCGCCGGACCGCCGGCGCCGGGGGTCTCGGCGGAGTCTGCGGGATCGGCGGCGCGTGCGGTGGTCGAAGCGGTCACGGCAGGTTCGGGCTCCCCCTGTGATGCGGCCGGCCCGCCGGCGGCGGCGGTGGCGTGGGCGTCGGTGGTGTCAGCGGGCATGGCGCAGGCTCTCCGCGAGGTCTCCCCAGAGGTACGCGGTGGTCTCCACGCCCTTGAGCAGGAGGTCCAGCTCGACCTTCTCGTTGGGGGCGTGCCAGCCGTCGGACGGCACCGAGATGCCGAGGAACAGCACCGGCGCGCCCAGCACCTCCTGGAGGTCGGCGGCGGGCCCCGAGCCGCCCTCGCGGGTGAAGCGGACCGGCCGGTCGAAGGCGCGTCCCATGGCGCGGGCCAGCGACTGCAGCGCCGGGTGGTCGAGCGGCGTCAGGCAGGGCCGGGTGGCACCGCCGAAGTGGATCTCGTGCCGGACGCCGGCGGGGACCCGCTCGGCGACCCAGGCGCGCACCAGCTCCTCGATCCGCCCGGCGTCCTGTCCGGCGACCAGCCGGAAGGTCAGCTTCGCCATCGCGGAGGACGGGACGATCGTCTTGCCGCCGGCCCCCTGGTAGCCGCCGCCGATGCCGTTGACCTCGGCGGTCGGGCGGGCCCAGATGCGCTCCAGGGTGGTGTAGCCGGCCTCGCCGGAGGCGGCGTGCGACTTGGCGGTGCGCAGCCACCGCTCCTCGTCGAACGGCAGCTCGGCGAAGAGGGCCCGCTCGCGCTCGGTGAGCTCGACGACGCCGTCGTAGAAGCCGGGGATCGCGACCCGGCCGTCCGCGTCGTGCAGCGCGGCGACCAGGCGGGCGAGGGCGGTGGCCGGGTTGGGCACGGCGCCGCCGAACGAGCCGGAGTGGATGTCCTGGTCGGGGCCGAAGAGGCGCACCTCGAACTCGGCGAGTCCGCGCATGCCCGTGCACACGGTCGGGGTGTCCTCGGACCACATGCCGGTGTCGGAGACGATCACGGCGTCGGCCGTCAGCCGGTCGGCGCGCTCCTCGACCAGCGCCCGGAAGTGCGGGGAGCCGGACTCCTCCTCGCCCTCCACCAGCAGCTTGAGGTGGACGGCGGGGGCGGTGCGGCCGGTGGCGGCGAGGTGGGCGCGGACGCCGAGGGTGTGGAAGAAGACCTGGCCCTTGTCGTCGGCGGCGCCGCGCGCGTACATCCGGCCGTCCTTCACGACGGGCTCGAACGGCTCGGTGTCCCAGCCGTCCTCACGCGCGGCGGGCTGGACGTCGTGATGACCGTAGACGAGCACGACCGGGGCGTCCGGCTCCTCGGCGGGCCACTCGGCGAAGACGGCCGGTGCTCCGGGGGTGTCCCAGACCTCGACGACCGGGAAGCCGGTGTCCTTCAGCGCTCCGGCCAGCCACTCCGCGCTGCGCCGCACGTCCTCGGCGTGCTCCGGCTGGGCCGAGACGGACGGGATGCGCAGCCACTGGGAGAGCTCCTCGAGGAACGAGGAACGGTGCTGCTCGATGTACGTCTGGACGGCGCTGTCCAAGGTCTCGCTCATGCTCTCGACCTTATCGGCCCGAACCCGTGTGCCGGTGGGCCGAAGGGGGCGCCGGCGCAGTGGGACGTGCCACCCCGGCGGGACGGGACACCGCCTCGCCGCCCGTTTCGTCCGGATCGTCCCCGGAAAGAAGCCGTTCGAGCGCCTCGCGACCGGGCAGATCGGCCGGGCGGACCACCTCTCCCGTACGGACGTACAAGAAGGACGCTGTGACCGATTCCACGGGTATCCCCCGCTGCTCCGCCCAGGCCAGCCGGTAGACGGCGAGCTGCAGCGGGTCGGCGGTGGGGGCGCGGTTGGTCTTCCAGTCGACGATCTCGTACCGGACCTCCTCGCCGTCGGTCTCCCGGTAGACGGCGTCGATCCGGCCGCGCACCACCCGGCCGGCCAGGGCGAGCTGGAACGGCGCCTCGACGCGGAAGGGGGTGCGGCGGGCGTACGCGGTGCGCTCGAACGCCTCCTTGAGGGCCTCCAGGTCGCGCTCGTCCTCGATCTCCGCGTCGCTCCCGGGCAGTTCGTCGGGCTCCAGCATGGGCAGCCGCAGTGCCTCGAAACGGGACTCCACCCAGGCGTGGAACCGGGTGCCGCGGCGTGCCGCGGGCTGCGGCGGGCGGGGCATGGGGCGGGCCAGCTCCCGGGCGAACGCGTCGGGGTCCTCGTTCAGGCGCATCAGCTCGGAGGCGGTGAGCGAGACGGGCAGCCGGACCTCGGTGACCGCCTGCCGGGCGCGCAGCAGCTCCTCGGCGAGGACGTCGAGGTCCCGGTCCCAGGACGCGACGGCCCGCGCCTCCTCGGGGGTGAGGCGGGCGACGGCGGGCACGTCCTGCCGCGGGAACGCGGGGTGCGGCGACGCGGTGGCCGGCTCCGGCTCGGATGCGGGCTCCGGCGCGGTCGCGGGGTCCGGCGCGGTCGCGGGCTCCGGCACGGTCCCGGGCTCCGGCACGGTCCCGGGCTCCGGCGCGGTCCCGGAGCCCGGTGCGGGTGGGGGTGCCTGGTGCGGGAGGGCGACGGGGCGTTCCGTGGACAGGGAGTCCCAGTCCGGCAGCGCGCCGTCGGGGTCCTCGTACGCCTCCGGAGGGAGGTCGTCGAAGTCGTCGGGCGGCGGGGGCCAGTCGGGGTCGTAGGGCTCGGGCCCCGGTTCGGGGAGCGGGTCCGGCAGCGGGGCCGCGGCCGGGCGCGGGTCCTCCTGGCCGGCGGCGCCCTCCAGGTACGCGAGCACGACCCGCTCCGCCTCCCGGCGGCGCCGCAGCGCCTCCCGGTCCAGCGGCAGCGGCCACGCCTGCTCGGCGGTGTCCTCGGCGAGCGCCGGGTTCTCCTCGTCGGGCTCCGGCTCGTCGGCCCAGACCTCGATCTCGCCGTACCCGGCGACGCAGTGGTCGTGCAGTGCCCGCAGGAACGTGGACGGCCCCCGCCTGGTCTTCTGGCTGGGGCCCCACCAGTGGCCGGACCCGAGCAGCAGGGAGCGCGGCCGGGTGAAGGTGACGTAGCCGAGGCGGAGCTCCTCGGTGCCGTGGTGGTCCTTCATGTCGGCGTGGAACGCCTTGAGGCCCGCCGCGTCCCAGCCGGTGACGTCCGGCAGCGTCCCGGCGTCGCCGCGCAGGGAGTGCGGGAGGACCTTGCCGTGGGCGGTCCACCGTTCCTGGCCCTTGCCGTCCGGGAAGGTGCCGGTGACCAGGCCGGGCACCACCACGACGTCCCACTCCAGCCCCTTGGACTTGTGCGCGGTGAGCACCTTGACGGTGTTCTCCCCGCCGGGCAGGGCGTTGTCGAGGCCCTTCTCGTACTGCTGGGCCGTGCGCAGGAAGCCGAGGAAGGCGAGCAGGGTGGCGCGGCCCTCGTCGGCGGTGGCAGTCGTGGCGAAGGAGGCGGCGACGTCGAGGAAGTTGTGCAGCGTCTCCCGGCGGCGGGCGGCCAGCGCCTGCGGGGACGCGGACAGTTCGACCTCCAGGCCGGTCACCGCCAGGACCCGGTGCAGCACGTCCATCAGCGGGTCGGCGAGCGAACGGCGCAGGTCGCGGAGTTCGGCGGCGAGCCGGGCGAAGCGCACGCGCGCCTCGGCGGAGAACGGCAGCCCGTCGTCGGAGCCGTCCGGGGACGGCTCCAGGAAGGTGTCGAGGGCGTCGGCGAGCGAGATCACCTCGGCCGGGTCGGTGCCCTCGACGGCGGCGGCGAGCCGTCGCTCCGGGTCGTCCTCGCCCCGGTCACGGGCGACCAGCAGCCGGGCGCGGCGGCCGAGCAGGGCCAGGTCGCGCGGACCGATCCGCCAGCGCGGGCCGGTGAGCAGACGGACCAGGGAGGCGTTGGCGCCGGGGTCCTGGAGCACCTCGCAGGTGGCGACCAGGTCGGCGACCTCGGGCAGGCTGAGCAGCCCGGACAGGCCGACGACCTCGACCGGCACGTCGCGGGCGACGAGGGCCGCGTGGATCTCCGGGAAGTCGGCCGACTTGCGGCACAGCACGGCGATCTCGCCGGGGGCGGTGCCGGTGCGGACCAGGTGGGCGATCGAGTCCGCCACCCACGCCAGCTCCTCGGCGTGGGTGCGCAGCAGGGCGCAGCGCACCAGGCCGTCGTGTTCGGCGCCGGGGGCGGGGCGCAGGGCCTCGACGCCCTCGTGCATCGCGCGCAGCGGGGCGGCGAGGCCGTTGGCCAGGTCGAGGAGACGGCCGCCGCTGCGGCGGTTCTCGCTGAGGGCGAGCCGGTCGGCGGGGCGGCCGTCGGCGTGCGGGAAGTGCTCGGGGAAGTCGTCGAGGTTGGCGACGGAGGCGCCGCGCCAGCCGTAGATGGCCTGGCAGGGGTCGCCGACCGCGGTGACCGGGTGTCCGGTGCCGTGGCCGAAGAGGTGGGAGAGCAGGATGCGCTGGGCGACCGAGGTGTCCTGGTACTCGTCGAGCAGGACGACCCGGTACTGGTCGCGCAGGATCGTGCCGACCTCGGGGCGGGTGCGGGCGAGTTCGGCGGACAGGGCGATCTGGTCGCCGAAGTCGAGCAGGTCGCGCTCGTTCTTGGCGGCGCGGTAGCGGGTGACCAGTTCGGCGAGCTGGCGGCGGGCGGCGGCGGCCTCGGGGACCTTGCGGAGGTCGGCGTTGGAGAGCTTGGCGCGGCCGAGGACCTCGAGCAGTTCGGCGTCGAAGGCGCGCAGGCGGCCGGGGGTCACCAGGTGTTCGGCCAGCTCGCCGTCGAGGGCCAGCAGGTCGCTGACCAGGGTGGAGAAGGTGCCGGTGAGCGCCGGGTAGGGGCCGGGCGCCTCGCGCAGCACACGGGCGGCGAGCTGGTGGCGGGCGGCGCCGGTGAGCAGCCGGGCGGTGGGTTCCAGGCCGATGCGCAGGCCGTGGTCGGTGAGCAGCCGGCCGGCGAACGAGTGGTAGGTGGAGATCAGCGGCTCGCCCGGCACCGCGTCGGGGTCCGCCGCGATGCCGGGGCCGGTGGGGTCGACGGCGTCCGGATCGGTGACGCCCGCCTTCACCAAGGCCTTGCGGACGCGCTCCGACAGCTCGGCGGCGGCCTTGTTGGTGAAGGTGAGGCCGAGCACCTGCTCGGGGGCGACCTGACCGGTGCCGGCCAGCCAGACGACGCGGGCGGCCATCACGGTGGTCTTGCCGGAGCCCGCGCCCGCGACGATCACCTGCGGTGCGGGCGGGGCCGTGATGCAGGCGATCTGCTCGGGGGTGAACGGGATCCCCAGCAGCGACTTCAGCTGCTCGGGATCGGTGAGACGGGCACGGGACACGTGTCGAGGCTAGCGGCGCGCTCGGACATCCCGGACCGCCCGGCCCACATCACCGCAGGTCGCCGCCGCGCGTGGTGCGAGAGTTCACAACCGGGGGCCCGCCGGCACGGGGGCGGACGGGGCTGCCCCGGCCCAGCCGCGCGAGGCGGCTCCGGCCCGACCGGGCGAGGCTGCTCCGGCCCAGCCGCGCGAGGCGGCTCCGGCCCAGCCGGGCGTGCTGATCCCCCCGTTATCTTCTTCGCGGTCCTGCAAGAGGGCCGCTGGCCTCCGGGCCCGGCATGACTGTTGCCCCCTGTCGAACGGATGACCTGGGGGGTG